>JAHEEX010000257.1:0-1977 GCA_024640465.1 Sphingobacteriales bacterium
TTCCATAGTTTGCACATCAATTTCAGATGTTAAAATACCACCTGCGGTCACAAACTCTTCCTTAAAAGTAGTTTTGCCTTTTACTTGGAAAGTATGGTTTGTGAGGGTTTCAATTAATTGCACCTGCCCTTTTGATGATAAATCACTCCACCTGGTTCCATTATCTATTCCACATACTTTCAATATAAACAACCATAATCTGTGTGGAAGATCAAAAGGGTTTTTAGATCCGATAAATACTGCTCCATTAAATTGGCGGTAGTCCTGGATAAGGTTCCTGACAGCCTCCTGATTTTGTTCCGGGCACCAATTGACCTGGATGGAAAAATCATAATCCATGTCATGCAGAACCCTGGCTCCCCAGGCCGATAAACGTAAAACGGCAGGGCCACTCAAACCCCAGTGTGTAACCAGAACCGGGCCTCTTTCTTTGAGTTTCGTACCAGATACTTTCAGCATTACATCTTCAACTGCAACACCCATAAGTTCGGTAATAGGATGCTGTGGTAAATTCATTGTAAATAAAGACGGCACTGGGATTTCAATATCATGTCCTAACTTCCTGATCCAATCAAATTGCTCCGGTTTGGAGAACCCTCCTGTTGCAATGCAAATGAAATCAGATTTTATTTTTTCACCATCAGCAAGTTGAATAACAAATTCTGTGTCGATTTTTTCAATGGAAGAAACATCTTTCTGAATTCGAATATCTACTTTATACTTGTCTGCTTCTTCCAGCAAACAATCAATGATGGATGATGAAGAATGGCTCAAAGGAAACATTCGCCCATCGTCTTCAGTACACAGGGGAACTTCCCTTTCCTCAAACCACTTTATAGTATCACTGGTAAAAAAACGATGGAATGTTTTTTTTACAAAATTCTTACCCCTGGGATATTTTTCACTCATTTCTGCAATATCAAAACAGGCGTGCGTTAGATTGCACCGACCACCACCGCTTACCTTAACTTTCGAAAGCAACTTATTGGATTTCTCCAAAAGAACTACCTCTAATCCGGTGTTCATTCTTGCCGCATTTACCGCACAAAAAAATCCGGCAGCACCGCCACCAACAACAACTAATTTTTTCTCTTTCATTTTTCTGCGTTAAATAAATCAGATGACTGAAGTCAAGTGAATCTGTCTGAATTAAGTTAAAGATAAAAAGGGAGAAATGTAATAAAGAATTGCAGCTTAGAGAATATAAGAAGAATCTAAGTAAGGATTAACTTTCTCCGCTTGCTCGATCTCAAAAAATGACGAAAGGATATCTGCCTTCCCCTTCCGTACACATACATTATGTTCATAATGTGCTGATGGTTTACCATCTTTTGTGCGAATGGTCCAGCCGTCTTTATCGTGATACACATCTTTAGTGCCCAAATTGATCATAGGCTCGATGGCCAACACAACCCCTTCTTTTAATTTTGAACCAGTACCCTTGCGACCAAAATTGGGAACCTGAGGATCCTCGTGTAATTTACGTCCAAGGCCGTGACCAACAAGATCACGGACAACACCATATCCGTATTTTTTCTCCGTATGTTCGAAAATGGCGTTGGATATATCTCCTACCCTGCTTCCGGAAACAGCTTTCTCTATCCCTTTATATAAGGATTCCTTGGTAACACGCATCAATTGCTTCACATCCTCAGGTACAGATACTATTGCAAACGTATATGCGCTATCTCCATGAAATCCGTTTTTAAAAACGCCAATATCCACGGAAATGATATCACCTTCCTGTAATACATAGTTGGTAGGAAAACCGTGAACTACCGCATCATTCACAGAAATACAGGTAGCAAAAGGGAAACCATAGAGGTTTTTAAAAGAAGGAGTAGCTTTATTATCCCTGATAAATTCCTCGGCAAATTGGTTTATCTGCAGGGTTGTCTTGCCGGGCTGTAAAAATTTAGCCACCTCAGTTAAGGTGGCACTTACCAGCAAAGCACTTTCCCGCATTAACTCAACTTC
>JAHEEX010000257.1:1987-5008 GCA_024640465.1 Sphingobacteriales bacterium
CTCAACTTCTGCGTTGGTCTTTATGTAAATCATTTTATATCGAAGATGTAGTCGCTGGCTGTCTGCCCTGAATGCGACCACTATTCATCAGTCCGTCGTATTGGCGCATCAGGAGATGGGTTTCGATTTGTTGCAGTGTATCAAGCACCACACCAACCATGATCAGTAATGAAGTACCACCAAAGAAAGACGCATATGATTGCGTAATCTTCAATTGCTGCGCAATCCCTGGAAGGATACCCACGATCGCCAGGAAAATTGCACCTGGCAATGTTATTCGGTCCATAACCTGGCCAATAAAATCAGCTGTAGGTTGCCCAGGTTTAACACCAGGAATGAAGCCGTTACTTTGCTTGAGGTTATCCGACATCTGCTTTGGGTTAAAAATCAAGGCAGTATATAAGAATGTAAAGGCAATAACCATTACAGCATAAATAAACATGTACCAACCATTGCTTGGATTATTAAAAATCCGTGCTATACCTTTCCCTGTTTCAAAATTTGTAAAAGAAAACAGGGTCGGCAGGAACATAATTGCCTGTGCAAAGATGATTGGCATAACACCTGATGCATTCACCTTTAAAGGCAGGAATTGACGTGCCCCGGTAAATTGCCTGTTACCCACAATTTGTTTTGCATAATTGATGGGGATTTTGCGAACTCCCTGAACCAGGAGAATCAAGCCAAGTATAATTGCAATCAGGAAAGCTGTTTCAATGAGGAATACGAGTAGTCCTCCGCCACCTTTCGTTTGCTTGGCACCAAGTTCACCCATGAAGGCATGTGGTAAACGTGCGAGGATACCAACCATAATGATGATTGAAGTACCATTACCCAATCCTTTATCCTGGATCTTTTCTCCAAGCCACATTACAAAAAGAGTACCGGCTGTTAAGGTAATAACGGTTGAAATCCAGAAGTAACCTGAATAAGAATCTATTAAAGCATCACGATTTACACCTTGGAGGTAAGCAACATATGCGGCAGCCTGTAATGCAGTAACACCGGCAGTAAGATACCTTGTCCACTGATTGATCTTTTTTCTTCCACTATCACCTTCTTTCTGCAGTTTTTGCATCTGAGGAACCAGAATCGTCATTAACTGCATAAAAATAGATGCAGAGATGTAAGGCATGATACCCAATGCGAAGATTGATGCATTGGAAAATGATCCTCCGGCAAATGTATCAAAGAGGCCCAGAAGCCCTTCTTTGGCACTTGAAAGATCAAGTTTATTTGGATCTATGCCCGGCAACACGATATGCGCACCGAAACGATATACGAGAATAAGCACGAGGGTCACAATGATCTTGCTCCTCAATTCCTCAATGCTCCAGATATTCCTGAGTGTTTTAATAAATTTGTTCACAACTGTTTTGTTTAGTTGAGTCTTTCAAAAGAAAAGACGCATCCGTGATGCGCCCTGCAAATATCGGAAATTATTTCAGTATCTCAAGGCTTCCACCAGCAGCTTCAATAGCCGTTTTGGCCTTGGCGCTGGCTGCATTAACCTTGAAAGTGATTTTTGACTTGATCTCACCGTTTGCCAGGATCTTAACTTTATCAGTGCGGTTGATGAGTCCGTTCATGAACAGGACTTCCATGCTGAAATCAGTAATACCGTATTTTGAAGACAATTCTTCCACCTGGCCCAGGTTGAAGACTTTATATTCTGTGCGGTCGTGATTCTTAAACCCACGTTTTGGAATCCTTCTTTGGATAGGCATCTGTCCACCTTCGTGTCCAAGTTTGCTCTGGTAGCCGGTACGGGCCTGCTGACCTTTGTTACCTTTCGTAGAGGTGCCACCTTTACCGGAAGCTTCACCACGACCAATTCTTTTTTCTTTCTTAGTAGCGCCTTTTGCAGGCCTTAAAGTGTGCAGTTTCATAATACTGTTTTTTTACTCAACGCAGTCCCCTGAAACTGCTCGCAAATATGTTGGATGATTTTTCACCCAGGGAAGTGATCTTACAGTTCTTCTACCTTCACCAGGTGGGTCACTTTACGGACCATTCCCAGTATCTGTGGAGTTGCCTCTACTTCAACGGTAGCATGTAATTTGCGTAAACCCAGTGCCTCAACAGTCCTCTTCTGACGCTCAGACCTGTCGATTACGCTTTTTACCTGTGTGATTTTAATTTTTTTCATATCCATGAACCCCGGGGGTCTTTTAATTGGTCAAAGATTTTGTTTGTATGAATCGATCCCCTCAGGGATTCGGTTATACTTATCCGTTGAAAACTTTTTTCAGCGAAATATTGCGTGTTTTAGAAATGCTGATTGGTTCACGGAGCATAGCCAGCGCCTTGAAAGTTGCCTTAACCACGTTGTGCGGATTTGCAGATCCAAGGGATTTTGCCAGAACGTCTGTTACGCCAGCACTTTCCAAAACTGCACGCATACTGCCTCCGGCGATTACACCAGTACCATGTGCCGCTGGTTTGATAAGCACTTTTGCTGCACCTTCTTTTGCCAGCTGATCGTGAGGGATGGTTCCTTTCATCACTGGTACCTTGATCAGGTTTTTCTTTGCATCTTCAATGCCTTTTGTGATGGCTTCCTGCACCTCTTTAGCTTTTCCTAAACCATGGCCAACCACACCTTTTTCATTACCCACAACTACCAGCGCAGAGAAACTGAAAGCACGTCCGCCTTTTGTTGTTTTTACAACACGGTTAATAGCAACAACTTTTTCTTTTAATTCAAGGTCGCCTGCCTTAACCTTGCTGAAATTTACTTTTGACATTTATTCGTAAGATTAAAATGTTTAAAACAAAAATTGATGATCAGAACTTCAGTCCGCCTTCACGGGCACCCTCAGCAATAGCCTTTACACGGCCATGGTAGAGATATCCGCCACGGTCAAATACACAGGTTGTAAGTCCAAGTGCAATGGCCTTTTTAGCGATCGCCTGCCCTACCAGTTTACCTTTTTCTGATTTATTTACTTTCTGAGCCAGAACTTCTTTGTCTTTTGAAGATGCAGCGGCCAGGGTTACTCCGTTATCGTCATCGATAAG
>JAHEEX010000258.1 GCA_024640465.1 Sphingobacteriales bacterium
CTGGACATACCCTTTTCAGGGAATTCAGCAGCGCCGTTGAAGGAGAGAAGGGCAAAGACAACCTTCATGTATTAGCAGATAAAGACAATTTTTATTTTAAAGCATCACTTCAATACAGGCTTAGATTCAGATAACATTAAATCACTTCCACAATTTAAAATTGATTTTATGAAAAAGTACTTTCTATACTATAGCTTATGCGTAATTTTCATGCAAGACAGCTATGCAGTACCGATTTGTAAAGTGTTTCCTGCTATAGTTCCATCCTTTTTTATTAGCCCAGATGAATTGTCATCCACTGGAAATTCCATGATTGATTCAGCTTCCTTGATTATAGGTGAAAAACACTCTTTAAAAAAGGATAATAAAATAAGTTTCTTAAACAGAATTTCCCTTAAACACAGATTTAAAAAATTAAAAAGGCAACTATCTGATCAGGATGTTGAACTGACACCAGCTGACAAAAAAGCGAAAAATTCTATGATATTTGGCGTAATTGCATTAATTGTTGCAATAATCCCATTTTATACAATAATATTGGCTATCCCACTTGGAATTGCAGCAATAGTGATGGGGAATAAAGCCAAAAAAATGGGAACAAAAAAGAAGACAGGAATTGGATTCGCGATTGCTGCATTTATAATTGTTGCTTTATGGGTAATAGCAATTGGAGCATATGTCGGGTGGTTTTAAATCCATAAAACTTTGCTGTGTATTGCGTCAGATAGATTCGTAGTTCCTCAAATTTTATCTGTTTACACCAATAACATTTCAGATAATTACTTCCTGATTGTTGGTACCTGAGAGTTGTATTAGGCATATTTGCCTAACACGCTTAAAGAGTCGCGTTCCGCAACTAGTGTATATCCAGCCACAGGCTGGAAAAGAATGCTTCGAGGCGAGGACGCCTCGAACAACACGTAAATACAATTTTTATTTTAAAGTATCACTACAATACAGGCCTAGATATGATAATCATCCCATATATTTTCCTGAGAAGTTTCAGCTTGAATGAATAACTTTACAGAGAAGAAATATGATTTTCAGATCGTTACTTTGTAATGAATGATTCACTCAGTATTAGTATGAGTTCAACATGAGAAAATTCTTCATCATAATCTCCTTAATGCTGATCGGTATAAATTCTTTTTCCCAGGAAAATAAAAAATGGATACCCTCAGTCAAAGTTGGAGCAGGAACATGGCTGGATATTTCATCCCTGCTACATGCAGAAATAGGTGGGCAGTTAGAATATAAAAAATCAGACATTTTTTCAATTATCGGCAATGTTGATTTCGCCGGTAATTTTGGTACGAATAGCACGGTAACTGAATTTAACCAATTAAGCCTGTCTGCAGGCCCCCGCTTTTATATTCAGCATAAGATATTCGTTGGTGCGGCTTTTGGATATCTGCAAAGTTTTTATAACACCAACGCCGGCTACTCTGCGGGATACTTTCTAATGCATTCTTATGCAGGCTACAATACCAGAAAATTTCAATACTCCGTAGATTTTAAAGTAAACACTTCAGCAGGAGAAGTGCAAAGCTATATTTTACTTAGCGCTGCCTTTAAATTTGTCAAATAATCAGTTCATAAAACTGCCCCTAAAAACTCACTATAATCCCTGATTGAGGCTTTCTTTATAGGCTTTGGCATCCTTAGCGCCAACCATTACCTTTGCAGAAATTTTGTCTACCGCATGCTGCTGCAACACTTATCAGAACAGGAAGTTATCCGCCGTGAAAAGCTGGCTGAATTGGAGAAACTGGGCATTAACCCTTACCCTGCCCCACTATACCCCGTTAATATTACCGCTGCACAAATTAAGGCAGCATATAAAGGTGAAGAAAATAAAGACCAGTTTGCCCAGGTTTGCCTGGCCGGAAGGATCATGAGCATCCGCGATATGGGTAAAGCCAGCTTCGCTGTTTTACAGGACAGCTCCGGAAAGATCCAGCTTTATGTAAAAAGGGATGAAATATGCCCCGGAGATGACAAAACCTTATACGATAAGGTTTGGAAACACCTCTCTGATATCGGCGATATTTATGGCGTCAAAGGTTATGTTTTTACCACAAAGACGGGCGAAACTTCCGTGCATGTGAATGAACTGACCATGCTCACAAAAGCACTCAAGCCGCTCCCGGTTGTGAAAGAAAAAGAGGGTGAAACCTTTGATGCAGTTACAGACCCTGAGTTCCGTTACCGTCAGCGCTATGCCGATTTGATCGTTAATCCGCATGTAAAAGAAACCTTCATTAAAAGAACTAAACTCATTAATTCCATCAGGGAATTCTTAAATGATAAAGGTGCTATCGAAGTAGACACCCCTGTACTGCAAAGTATACCCGGTGGTGCGGCTGCCAGACCTTTCGCAACGCATCACAATGCATTGGATATTCCCATGTATATGCGTGTAGCCAATGAACTATACCTGAAAAGGCTGATAGTTGGCGGGTTCGACTGGGTATATGAATTTTCACGGAATTTCCGGAATGAAGGAATGGACCGTACACATAACCCTGAATTCACTGTTCTTGAATTTTATGTGGCGTATAAAGATTACCTGTGGATGATGGAAACTACAGAGCAACTGCTGGAAAAAGCCGCCATTGCTGTAAATGGAAGTACAGAAACAGTAGTTGATGGTAAAACCATCAGTTTCAGAGCACCTTTCAAACGAATCACCATGTTTGATGCCATTAAAGAACATACCGGCATCGATATCAGTGAAATGAATGAAGACCAGCTTAGGGATACCTGTAAGCAGTTACATATTGCCGTTGATAAAACGATGGGCAAGGGTAAACTGATCGACGAACTCTTCAGTGAAAAATGTGAACATCAGTATATCCAACCAACTTTCATTATCGATTACCCGGTTGAAATGAGCCCGCTCACCAAAAAACACCGTAGTAAAGAAGGATTGGTTGAACGTTTCGAATTGATGGTTAACGGCAAAGAAATTGCCAATGCATATACGGAACTAAATGATCCCATTGACCAGCGTGAACGTTTTGAAGAACAGGTGAAACTGATGGAGAGAGGCGATGATGAAGCCATGTTCATTGACTACGACTTCCTCCGTGCGCTGGAATATGGCATGCCGCCAACTTCCGGTATCGGTTTTGGCATAGACCGTATCTGTATGTTGCTCACAGGAGAACCTTCCATCCAGGATGTGTTGTTATTCCCGATGATGCGGCCGGAAACCGGAGACTATTGAAAATCGAAAGTTGAAAATCGAAAATCGAAAGTTATAGAAACAGCCAAATACATCAACTGTATATAATAGGATGTTGACTAATGACTCCCGACTAAAGACTCCGCCTTTGGCTGTTGACTAACGACTCCCGACTAAAGACTTACGACTAAAGACTCAAGACTCTGCCTTCGCCTGGCGACTGCATTAATATCCATTCCGTAACATATCAGCATACACATCCGGTAAAGGGCTTTCTTCAACAGCTTTTGCAGCTTTTTCCACATCGTATGTAAAGCGAATGAAATCAACCTTTACGGAATCTTTATCCGTAATGTTGCTTGTTTCATTGATCGTCAGTATAACGTAACATCCCCTCGGATCATTATCCTTTGGCTTACCAACAGATCCGGTATTAATGGCATGCCTGTAATGCCCTTTTTCATCCAAAAGAGTACGGTGATAGGGTTTATGTGTATGCCCAAAACACAAGATATCGGCATCAGCCTGTTCCATGATGCGCAACAGGCTTTTCTCATCGCGGTCCTCAAAAAGATATTCATTGATCTTACGCGGGCTTCCGTGAACCAAAAAAAGGTTCAACTTATCATCATTTAATTGAAACTCTACTTTAATATGGGCAGGCAATGAACGAAGATAATTTCGTTCAGCCGGAGCCGTTACCTGGTTGGTAAAAGAAATAGAAACTTTACCATTAGCCTTATCCTCGTCTGTTTTATATGCACAACCACATTCATCACTGGACCTTCCAATACCAAAATCATAATTCCCTGCTATGGCGGGTATCATCCTGCCCCGAATAGCCTGGATAACTTCATTAGGCCAGATATTATATCCAACCATATCACCCAGGCAATACATGGCATCAGGGTGTTGTTTGTCTACATCTTCAAAAAAAGCTTCCAGCGCAGGAAGGTTTGCATGGATGTCCGAGAATAATGCAATACGCATAAATGATTTTTACATTGGTTGGACAGGAGAATAATATTTTTCTTTTGCATTCATTGTGTCTTTGCGGATGAAATTTCGCTTATGAAGATCAGCAACATCCCGCACCCGGAGGACAACATTTTTCTTCTAAGGGTTTTTGTGCAAAAACGGTTACACTGAAAATACCGATGTCCCCTTTTTTAAAATTGTCCAGTTCCTTTTCATCCAGGTAGTTCTGTAAAATATCATCAGGAATGATGATGGGTTTTTCTTTCTGGATGGTGATATTTTGAAATCCATTGTGGTTGATCAGCTCCATGTAAACTTCTTTTTGGATAGCTCCCGCAACACATCCCGCATACATTTCTGCATCCTTCCTCAAAGCCTCCGGTAATTTTCCAACTAAAACAATATCAGAAATACTGAAATGACCCCCAGGCTTTAACACTCGATAGATCTCTTTAAAAACCCCATCTTTATTAGGTACGAGATTGAGCACACAGTTACTTACAACTACATCAGCCAGTTTTCCTGCGACCGGCATATTTTCTATATCACCCTGCCTGAACTCCACATTGTGAAAACCCAGTTTCTCTGCATTTTTCCTTGCTTTCTCTATCATGGCAGTGGTAAAATCAATACCGATCACTTTTCCGGTTTCGCCAGTTTCTGCCCTGGCAATAAAACAATCATTTCCTGCTCCAGATCCAAGATCGATCACAACATCTCCTTTCTTTATTTTGGCAAACTGGGTAGGTAATCCACAACCCAATCCCAAATCAGCATCAGGGTTATAACCGTGCATGGTTGTATAAT
>JAHEEX010000259.1 GCA_024640465.1 Sphingobacteriales bacterium
GCAAACCGTGCAATGGCTATCGGCTTTTATCGGCCTCCCACCAGGCTATGGCGGCATCCTGGTGAGCGGTGGCAATATGGCCAATTTCACCGCCTTCCTGGCGGGACGCACGGCTAAAGCGCCGAAGCATATAAAAGAGGACGGCGTTTCGCAATCAACTGAAAAAATGCGGGTCTACTGTGCCAAAACAACCCATACCTGGATTGAAAAAGCAGCCATATTATTTGGACTGGGCACTAAGGCCATTCGCTGGATCGAAACAGATGCGGATAATAAAATGAATATCGAAAAATTGGATGAAGCCATTCGAAACGACCTCGAGCAGGGTTGCCTGCCCATCATGATCGTAGGCACGGCCGGCGATGTGAGCACCGGTGCGGTGGACGACCTGAGGGCCATTTCCCTGGTCTGCAAAAAATATGATTGCTGGTTTCATGTGGATGGCGCCTACGGTATACCGGCAGCAGTAATCCCGGCATATACCTCTTTATTCGACGGTATTACCGAAGCGGATTCCATTGCCATGGATCCGCATAAATGGCTCTACAGTCCGCTGGAAGCGGGTTGTACCCTGGTGAAAGAAGCCAAACACCTTTCCGACACCTTTAGCTCCCATCCGGATTACTATAAGTTCAACAGCGAAGGGGGCAATGAAGTGCAAAACTTTTACGAATACGGTCTGCAAAATTCGCGTGGGTTCAGGGCGCTGAAAGTTTGGCTGATGCTGCAGCAAATAGGCCGCTCGGGCTATGAGCAGATGATCAATGAAGACATTGAACTCGCGAAACTGTTTTATACACGGGCCGATAAAAACCCGGAACTGGAAGCTGTATCGCAGCATTTGAGCATCACTACATTGAGATACCTTCCCAAAGGAGAAATCAAACATGATGAGGCTTATCTGAACAAACTGAATGAAGCCCTGCTCAACAAATTGCAGCATGGCGGCGAAGCATTTTTATCGAATGCGCTGGTGGGGGGGAAATTTTGTTTACGGGCATGTATAGTTAACTTCAGGACTACCGAAAAAGACATCGAAGAAATCGTTGACATCATTCTGCGGGAAGGCAGGTTGATGCATGAGGAACTTCAGCGTTAAATACATTAACCGCTAAGTAACGAAGAACGCAATATCAGTCCTGTGTTCCATATGCTTCAGATTCTTTTCTGCCCGTAAAATTTAGCTTTGAAAAGTGAATGCAACTTTTTATCTTTAGTCAGCAGCCAGCCGGGCCTGACGAAACCCTGGATACCCTTTCTCCCCCAATATCTTTCCCTTGTAGATCATTCCATTAAAATAACCCTTAGCATTCAAGTTAATAACCATAAAGTCAGTTCTATTTTTTTTAAATAAAATTAATTGGCATGACAGGTAGTTTCCTGATTCCAATAATACTTTCAATGACCTGTCCGTTTGCTTACGGTCAGAAAATCTTTGAACGGGTTATTACGTATGTTAAATAAAAAAAGGAAAATATATTTCAATGCTTAAAAATCAAGATTTATGAATAAGTATACTTTCACTGTTTTGCTGATGGTAATCATCTCCCGGGTCCATGATTTTAAAGGAACACCTGTCCCGTATGAAAATTGGTGCGAGGTTACCTCGCAGGCAGCACAGGCATCGACTGATAATTTTTCAAAATATATGATTGCAAAAAACAAAGCAGAAGGGGCGGATTTACAGAGATACAATCTGTATGATTTAACTTATTTGTCAGGGCAGGCTGCTTCGCTTTTGGAAAAAAAGGAAAGCCCAGGGAAATTCATGTTTTATCAGGTGATAAGCAAAGATGCAGCTGAATTTCAAAGTATCGCAAACAGGATAGAGATCTGCCTGTTGACAGATACCATTGGAAAATGGAATAAAATAACATCCACGGCTACCGCAGCTACCTGGATGAATACTACCCTTTCTTGTATGGTAATGATGTATGCAGATAAATATGGCGTGAATATTATTATCCAGTCATTTAAATAATGCATGTTACATATTAACCGCAAAGCCGCTAAGGAATTCTTAGCGGCTTTGCGGTTAAATAAATTATTTTCTTAAAACAATTTTTCCTGTGGTGGCGTTCCGCCTGCCAACCGGATATACACCGTACACTGTCCACGGTGATGGGTCTGATGTTCGAAGACCTTGTCCATTGCCTGGTACCTTGTTAACAGAAAACGGTCAAACAACTTGACTTCTTCTCCCATCTGTGCAGGCTTCATCCCCTTGATCGTTTTGATAACAAAATCATAGCTATCCATTACCTGCTTAGTAACAGATTCTTTTGATTTGTCTGCAGACTTTTCAGAGGCGCCCATTCCTACGGGGCTCTGAACACCGGCAGCAGCGGCAGCGATGCCATAATTACCATCAGTAAGATGTAACATTTGCTCGGCAAAAGAACGCATTTCTGGTGTGGGCTTGAAGCCATACTTGTCTGCAGGCATGGCGTCCAGGTATTCTTTTGTATAAGCTTTTGCGCGTTCCCAATCCTTGACCATGTCGTCGGCTGTCATTTGAGCTTTGCCAATGGTGATGAAACCCATTAACATCATTACGGTTGCAAAAAAGTGTTTCGATTTCATAAAATTGTATTTGAGTTGGTTTAAGGTACGATATTTTTTAATCCTTTTTGGTTTTCTCCATGGGCAATGCCGGATCCCGGCTCCATTCCTGCATGGACCCATCATACACTTTCATCCGGTAGCCCAGGGAGCGGCCGGCGAGGTAATCCACGCAGGCAGTCTGCCCAATGAAACAATACACCACCAGTTCCTTGTCTTTTGCAGGCAACACTTTACCGAAATTCATCCCTATTTGTTCCGTGGGTTTAAAACTATTCAGCGAGTCAACCATATCCGGGTAAGGGATATTCAACGCACCGGTGATATGCCCGTCACGCGGGTTACCGGTGGGATCTCCGTCATAAAAGCGTTTGAGCCTGGCATCCACCACTACGGACGATTGATCCTGCAAGGCTTTAAGGACATAGCTTTTGTCTACAATTACTCGGTTATCCGTTGCCGTGAAGTTCCCTTTTTTATAAGATGATGTGAGATTTGTCACCGGGTATCCGGCCCTTTTCCAGGCTTCGATTCCGCCACTGAGGAAGGAGACCCTGCCCTCCAGGCCCAGGTGTTCAAGGGTCATGAACATGCGTGCGGCGATGGTCAGGTCGTTGCCCTTATGACAGATTACGATCTTTGAATCTTTATTGATACCCAATTCCTGGAGTACTTTGGTGGCCGTTTTCAGGTCGGTTGCATTCATGCTGCCTTCGGGTGTGTCTGGCGCCAGCCAGTCGGGCCAGAGGAAGCGGGAACCTTCGATATGCTCCCTGTCGAAATCCGCCCGGATCACAAAGCCGGTATACAATACCACTCTCCCTGGATCTTTCAGATGTTGTTGCAGCCATGCCGGTGTAACAATAACCGGCTCCTGGGCAAGGACAGGTAAGATGCATACCGACAATAATATGGTATACAGGATTTTTTTTAACATGTTTCAGTTTTTAATCATGTAAAAGTTAAAGCAATCCTTTTCCTGAAAAAAACCGAATATGACAAGCGGTAATGGTTGTTTAATTTGATAAGACTGTAAAACATTAACCGCAAATAAATAAAGTCGCCAGGAATTCCTTTGCGGTAAATGTATTTTACTTTATCTTTTATTACAATCTATCCCATGCGCAGAAGAAACTTCCTCCAATTAGGTACCGCCCTTGCCGCAGGTATCCCGGCAGCACAGGCACAGCATATGAAATCATCAAAACCAGTAACCCAAAAGCAAACAGATTTCATACATGATGGTCTCTTTTTCTCGCCACTGGAATATGCCAGTCTCTTGATGAAACTGGCCGATGAAGGAAAGATAAAAGCAGATTATTATTCGAATGATGGCGTGGTGGCAGAAATGGAAAATACATTTGCGAAGTTGCTGGGAAAAGAATCAGCCATTTTTATGCCCACAGGCACACTGGCCAACCATATGGCGGTGCGTAAACTGGCTGCCGGTAACAGGCGTGTGATTGTGCAGGAGCAAAGTCATCTCTTTAATGATTCCGGCGACTGTGGACAAACACTGAGCGGGCTTACGCTTATCCCCTTGGGTGAAAACAAAGTGTCCTTTTCTTTACCAGATGTAGAACGTGTATTGGATAAATCGGCAAAGGCCCGTGTAGAAACAAAAGTGGGTGTTATCTCCATTGAGACACCGGTACGAAGGCAACAGGATCGGATCTTTGCTTTCGAGGATATGAAAACCATCACTGATTTCGCCCGGATGCACCAGATCAAAACGCATCTCGATGGGGCCCGGCTCTTTGTGCAGGCGGTGCATACCAATAAGGACCCGGCTGCTTTTGGCACTATGTTCGATACGGTATATACTTCGCTCTGGAAATGTTTCAATGCTGCTTCCGGCGCCATCCTGGCCGGACCAAAATCTTTTACAGAAAACATGTTTCATGAGCGCCGGATGTTTGGAGGCAGCCTCCCCTATGCCTGGCCCTATGCTGCCGTGGCATTACACTATGCAGATAGTTTTCTCCCTGATTACAAAAAAGCCTGGGCAAACGCGGAAAAATTTTTCACTGCCATTCAAAAAGATGAACGGTGCAAAATAGTGCCTTTTGAAAACGGGTCTCATATTGTCCGGTTGAATATTACAAATACCAACCTTCCTAAACTTAAAGATGCCCTCGAGAAAAAGAACATCCTCCTAAACACACCGGATGTAAATGGGTTTAACCTTAAAGTAAATCCTTCCATGAATTATTATTCGGCAGAAGAACTGGCTGATAATTTTTTAAAGGCATTGAAAAGCATTTAACCGAAAAGAAATACATTAGTTTTATTGTAAATTGAACGCACAATCTGTTAACATGAAAAGAATCGCCTTTTTTTATTTTGTACCCTTCTTATTTTTTGTTTCCTGTTCCAGCAACCGAAATTATGAAAAACTGCCCGATGGAA
>JAHEEX010000079.1 GCA_024640465.1 Sphingobacteriales bacterium
TGGATTACCAGAGGCTTTAATGACAAATTCAACCATACAGCAGTATCCGCTTGATTATAATTACCAGAATGAGCAAAACCGGTTTGAAGAAGCGGGGAAACTCTGGAAGCAGGCAGCTCCTCCATTTTCTGATCATTGGAATAAAGTGATGAATGAATTGATCGCCCTGGATTTTACCCTTGATCCAACATTCAATATATATGAGGCCAGCAGGGACCTGCATCGTTCAAGAAGATTAGAGTGGCACGACACGTATACATTGCCGTCACTTTGGAATTATTTCGCACCAAATCGTGAATCACACGGATCGTATTGGTTTAACTGGGGTACCGAACAGGAAGTAGCCTGGAAAGAAAATTATCGATTATGGATGGCTTTTGTCAATGAATATAAAAACAGGGGAGGGCGTGTAATTGCCGGATCAGACAATGGTTTTATCTATCAGCTGTATGGTTTTGGTTTTATCCGTGAACTGGAGTTGCTGAGAGAATCAGGATTTCATCCATTGGAAGTAATTCGTTCAGCAACACTCTTTTCGGCACAGGCCCTTGGGGCAGAAAAAGACCTGGGTTCTGTGGAACCTGGAAAGTTTGCAGACCTGGTGATCATTGATGCCAATCCACTGGAGAATCTCCAGGTACTTTATGGCACCGGAGCTATTGCAGTTGATCAGAACAATAAAGTGATTCGTAAAGGAGGTGTTAAGTATACCATTAAAGATGGTATTGTTTATGATGCCCGGAAATTGCTTCTGGATGTAAAAAACATGGTTGATACTGAAAAGAAAAAAACGGGTAAAACACTATTACAACCTGGCATAGAGTAAAATTGGTAACAATAAATTAATGTTAAGTTTACTTTCATTGCCTGATATGCATCATAGGTCAAAATAATCCACATTTAATCTACATTCCATGTAAAATGACGGGTTTAATAATTTGCTTCCGAATAGAATGATTACTTTTCGGTGTTTAAAAAAATGCCGGTATGCAAAATTCCTATTCCATATTAACCTCAGCCAGTCCGGAGAAGGTCTGGCAAATGTGGTCTGATGTTAAAAACTGGAAAAGCTGGGATTCCACTTTAAAAGATTCCAGTATTAATGGTGATTTCACCACTGATGTACAAGGCACTTTGATCCCGGAAAGAGGGCCCAAAGCAAACTTCGAAATATCATCCTGTCAGCCAAATTTTTCATACACGGTTAAAACCCATCTTCCTTTTGCAGAAATGTATATCAAGCGTTTGATAGGGTATAATAACCATAAGACAATCATTAAAAACGAAGTATGGATAGAAGGTCCCTTAAGTTCGTTCTGGTGGCGTCTTGTTGGTAAAAGATACCAGCAAATGCTGCCACAGATGATGGAAAAATTCCGCATATTGGCGGAGCATTAATTCAGATCATTGTTTTCTTATTTTCTTATTAATATTTTATTCAATTATTCTTTTTCAACGCTTCACAACATAATTGCTAATTTTGACCTGTTCACTAACAGGTACTTTCATGTTAAAGATTAGCGGTAGAACTTCCAGGTATTATTTTTTATCCTTTCTCAAACACGATTTCAAAGCAAGCATTACTGTTTTTTTTGTAGCGTTACCACTCTGTCTTGGTATTTCTCTGGCGTCTGGCGCACCGTTGTATTCCGGATTGATAGCAGGGATAATCGGCGGAATATTGGTTTCGTTGATAAGCGGATCACAACTGAGTGTTAGCGGCCCTGCTGCTGGTTTAACCGCCATTTGTTCAGCTGCACTTATTGAATTGGGCAGTATGAACGTTTTTGTACTGGCAGTTGCCATTGCCGGGGTATTGCAGATTATTGCAGGGATCTTTAAACTTGGGGGATTCACAGCTTTTATTCCATCGGCAGTAATCAAAGGAATGCTGGCTGCTATTGGTGTTTTGCTCATTTCCAAACAGATACCTCTTTTAATTGGCTACGACCGGCCGGATTTCTGGACAAATGAATTTTTCAACCTGATTACTTTTAAGCATGGTTTTCAAAATCTGGGTGATTTCTATAATCGAATATCACCCGGAGCCTTGGTTATTGCTGCATTCTCCTTTTTGCTGATATTTATCTGGAACAAAATATTCGCAAAACGATTTTCTTACCTGCCCAGTACATTTATAATAGTACTGGCAGGCTCACTGCTCGCATTTATTTTTCATCTATATATTCCTTCCCTAAAACTCAATCCGGAACAATATGTTACTATGCCAAACAATATTTTTGGCAGTATTAATTTCCCTGATTTTACACAATTATTCAGTAACCAGGCCATATGGAAAAATGCTGTTTTGATATTTTTTGTTGCCTCACTTGAAACACTGCTGAGTATAGAAGCTATTGATAAATTGGACCCGTTTAACCGAATTACCCCACAGAACAGGGAATTAATAGCACAGGGAACCGGCAATCTGCTAAGTGGCCTGTTAGGCGGTATTCCTATTACAGCTGTAATTGTTCGTAGTTCAGCCAATGCAGAAGCGGGTGCCAAGACCAAACTCTCTGGCTTCACTCATGGAATTTGGCTGTTGCTTGTTGTATTGCTGGCCGTACCTGTTGTAAATATGATCCCTTATTCCGTTTTGGCGGTCATTCTTTTTAGAACCGGTTATAACCTGGCCAAACCTGGTATGTTCCTGGGTGTTTATAAACAGGGAAGGGAACAGTTTTTACCGTTTTTCGTTACCATTGTTGCTATTTTATTTACCGATCTGCTTATTGGGGTATTGATAGGCATTACCTATAGTATATATTTTCTAATCAAACATACTTATCGTGCCGGATACTCAATGAAGCATTCAAAAGAAGGTAGTATTGATCATTATAATATTGAGTTGGCATTAAATGTCAGTTTCCTGAATAAAAAAAGAATTAGAATGCTGCTAGATAGTATTCCGCCTTATTCCATTGTTGATATAAATGGTACGGATAGTATCTATATAGATAATGATATCCTGGAAATCATACAGGATTATAAAACGAAGGCCCACCTGAAACATGTCGAGCTTAAACTAAAGGCTATACCTGAAGTGCAGACGATAGAATTACATTAGCAAATTACCGCTAAGAAATATTCATACAAGGTAAACGCAAAGAATTGATGCCTTTTTCACTTATATTTATTTCAAATTCCTGGTTATGTATAAACTGTTATTTTGCTTCCTGTTTGTATCTCAAATAAGCTTAGCCCAGAAACTGTCAACCATTGAAGAAAAAACAACCGGACTCAAAAAGATGGAAGGTTTTTTCCCTGTATACTGGGATGATAACAGTGGAAAATTATGGATCGAAATAAACAGGCTTGATACAGAAATCCTATACGTTATTTCATTGCCTGCCGGATTAGGTTCAAACGATATCGGGCTTGATCGTGGATTACTGGGTGGAGGCAGGATAGTAAAATTTTCAAGGACCGGCCGCAAGCTCTTAATGGTTGAACCAAATTACAGTTACAGGGCTGTAACTACGGATGATAAAGAGAAAAAAGCTGTGGAGCAATCATTTGCGCAGTCTGTTCTTTGGGGCTTTACCATAGAAGCCGAAACAGGCAACCGGGTGATGGTTGATGCCACAGATTTTTTGACCCGTGATGCCATGCAGGCGGCAAACCGCATACGTCGTGCACAGCAAGGTTCATATACGCTGGAGAAATCAAGATCAGTCATCTTTCTGCCTGCAACAAAAAATTTCCCCTTAAATACGGAACTTGAAGCAACCATTACGTTAATCAATAGTGATGGCATTTCAGGAAATTATATTCAATCTGTAACACCGTCTCCTGAAGCCATTACTTTGCGGATGCATCATTCCTTTGTTCAATTACCAGACAACGGATACAAGCCAAGGGTATTTGATGCCCGTTCAGGTTTCATTCCGGTTTCTTTTTTCGATTATAGTACACCGGTAGCAGAGCCGATTGAAAAATTTTATGCCATCAGGCACAGGCTCCAAAAGAAAGACCCAACTGCAGCTGTTAGTGAACCGGTAAAACCAATTATATATTATCTCGACAATGGAACCCCGGAGCCAATACGAACGGCATTATTAAAAGGCGCTTCCTGGTGGAACCAGGCATTTGAAGCAGCCGGTTATACAAATGCTTTCCAGGTGAGGATATTGCCTGATTCCGCAGACCCAATGGATATCCGGTATAATATGATCAACTGGGTGCATCGCTCCACAAGAGGGTGGAGCTATGGTGCATCAGTAGTTGATCCGCGTACAGGCGAGATCATCAAGGGACAGGTTTCATTGGGAAGCTTAAGGGTTCGCCAGGATTATTTAATTGCACAGGGCCTGCTTTCCCCGTTTGCACAAGGCCTGCCGGCAAATGATCCAATGTTAAAAATGGCCCTGGCCAGGCTTGAACAATTGTCTGCACACGAAGTAGGCCATACCCTTGGCCTTATGCACAACTATGCATCCAGTATGAACAACAGGGCGAGTGTAATGGATTATCCCCATCCCATGGTGCGTTTAAACAGCAAAGGGGAAATGGATTTCAGCCAGGTTTACGACGATAAGATTGGTGATTGGGATAAGGTTGCCATCACCTGGGGTTACCAGGATTTCCCGCAGGGAACTACAGAGTCAACAGGGTTGAATAAAATATTAGCTGATGGGATTGCAAAGGGATTGCTTTTTATCAGTGATCGGGATGCCAGGGCTCCAGGTGGTGCACATCCTAAGGCACATTTATGGGATAACGGAACTGATGCTGCTGTTGAACTTCATGAAGTATTAAAAGTGAGGGCAAAAGCACTTGAACAATTTAGCCTGAATAATATACGACCAGGAATGCCTGCGGCTATGTTAGAGGATGCATTAGTGCCGGTTTATCTGTATCACCGTTACCAGGTGGAAGCAGCTGTAAAACTGATAGGAGGTGTTGATTATGCTTATGCATTGAGAGGTGATGGCCAGCCTGTTGCCAAAATGGTTGATAAAGCTACTCAGATTAAAGCGCTCGATGCTTTACTGGAGTCTGTATCTCCCGAAAATCTTAAGTTACCATCGCGTATAACCGAACTTATCCCTCCCCGGCCTGCCGGTTATGATTATAACAGGGAATTGTTTAAAAAAAGGACCGGGTTGATTTTTGACAACCTTTCCCCTGCCGAAACAGCTACCGACCTTCCCATGTCGTTTATTTTTAATCCTGAAAGATTGAGCCGTTTGGCACAACAGGAAATGGAAGGCGGGCTGGGTATAACGGAAATGGTAAACCGTATTCTTGCCGCAACCTGGAAAGCACCCAGGCTGAGCGGCATGGAAAAATTGATTCAGCAACAAACAGAGCAAATTGTTCTTACCTACCTTCTGGCTTCATCAGTTGATGAACAGTCTTCATTTGCAGCCCGATCTGCTATTCAAAAAAACCTGGGAGACTTAAAGACTTATATAGAAGGGAAAAATAAATCCAATACCGATAATATTTATGGCGGCCATCTGGCACTGGCTTTGGAAAGAATGAAAGCACCTGAGAAGGCAAAACCTACCCAACATGCTGTTGCACCTCCCGGAGCACCAATCGGTTGTTGGTAGTTTACTTGATTCGAGTGGCTTTGGCATTATTTTTAAAAGAGCTTTCTATTAATCAGAACAAACCAGTCTGATGGTCTGACTGTGATGCAAACCGAAACCAGTCTGACCGATAGTATTTTCTTAGAATTTAGTTTATCAATTTTATGCTGGTTGCGAAACAATGTATGTTCAAAAAATTCTGAATGAATATTGAACAAAGAATAAGGAACAGGGAATTATGAAGTCAAATTCAGGCATTTATAATTCCCTGTTCTTTGTTCAATATTCAACTTAAAATATTTTATTGTAATTCTTTTGACCAAACTCGTCTGATGGTCTGACAGCGATGCTAACCGAAACCAGTCTATCCGATTGAATTTCCTTAGAGTTTAGTTTATCAATTTTATGCCTGTTGATAAACAGCTTATGATCAAAAAAATCTGAATGAATATTGAACAAAGAATCAGGAACAGGGAATTATGAAGTCAAAGTCAGGCATGTATAATTCGCTGTTCCTTGTTCAATATTCAACTTAAAATATTTTATTCGAAATCCCGGAGACCCATAAATCTCATTGATGTTAGTCTTTATTTAATCTCAAAATAGGTTAAAGAACTACCCACAAAACCCCTATCGTTCATACCTTCCACTTTAATAGCATATTTGCCTGGAAGATCGGCTGTAAAAAAAGATAGACTCGTTTTCCCGGTAGCACCAGTATTAATTTTGGGAGCCCAGTACAGCAATCTTCTTAGGTCTGGTAACCTGTTTTGGGTTTCCTGGTCAGTTGGGTATTGCGGTGAATAGAATTCTCTTTTTACTTGTATCCCTTCATAATCCACCAATAAAACATGTGGATCCAATGTGAAACCGGCTAGGTCGCCATTGTATGTTTGAAAACTGATTATGCCGGGATATGTCAGTCCGGATAGATAGTACCGCCTGGCGACGATACCGATATTTTTAATTTTAAGAGGGTCAAATTGCATCACTTTATTTACATCTGTAAATGGCACCCCATCTAATAACATCAGCGGTTCTTCACGGAAAAAAGATTTATACGGTAGGTTATTTACCAGCAACCGATAATTATTTTTGCTTTTTCTAACTTCAACTTCGGATATGAATTCAGTAAAAACCTCTTCCATTGTACTAAACCTTGTATAGTTATCCAGGAAATAATTCTTATCTGGTAAACCAAAAAAAGCAGTTGTGTCTGAGATATCCGGAGGAACAAAAGAGTTCATTTTTTCTCCGGAATAGGCTTGATGTAATTGGGCATTATTGATCTGTTCAAGAATACCCGTTGCAGATTTTCCTGTTACCGAAAATGGGGGAATCTTATTCCCTGAATATTTCTTTGAAAATGATGATTGCCAATCAATTTGTAAAGTGCTGTCATTCTTTAAATCCGGTTGTAAGGCAAGTATGGCTGTTCCTGCATTTTGAGCAGATGGGAATTGAATGGATCCATCTCCTTTACTGTGGGTAATGCCCAATTGGTAGCGGTTTCCGGGCACCGATGCAAATGCGGTTTTGCCCTCGCCAACTGCATTTCTGTTCTTATCCAACAATTTGCCCGACAGAATTTGGCCGCTGTACTCTGGCAGGAAATCAAAAGCAGGGACATTATTGTTTAAAATTTCCTTCCAGTTAAACCTTCTCCAGCCATATGTAAGCATCAACAAATCTGTCATTTCCCGAGACTCTTTATTAAAGTATGTTGCCGGAGATTCTATCCAACCCGGAAGGTCAGATTGCAAATAGAAATAATGTACTATGTTAGCTGTACTCTCTTCCTGATTTGAATCTAATTTAATAATTGAAGCGGATAAAGATGCATCTGTTAATAGACCTCCTGGCAGTATAGATTGTATATCCAGTGTAACTTTTTCACGATTTTTATAGGTCTCCTTATTTGTGGTTACATTAATACTCATCAGTTTCACCGGATTTTTAAAGTAAAGCCTTTCCATAACCGGCTGTCTGTTTTCATTGAAAACGGTTACATGTGTAATGCCTTCACCTATACCTGATTTAGGCAATGTAAAATTTGCAGTACCATTTTTGTATTTGGCTGAAATAGCCTGAATAAAGGTTTGCCGGCAATGCACAAATAGGTAACAAGTGGATTCTATGGATGGCATGTTTGAATTTACCGAAATGGAAATCAATTCCGGATCTGAGTCGTCAAGGTGCATTGTATAACCCTTGTCAGCGATTTCGGGCAGCTTTACTAATTGCCAATCGCTGCCTGGTTGATGGATCCATGCTTCATATTGGTTATATTCTTTCGGCAAGAAAAGGCATTTGCCTAAACCATTTTCATTTGTCTCAAAACGCCCGATAGTATCCTTGCCAGAAATCATCAAGGCTCCTTTGACATGAATTCCTTTTCCTGATTCATCTGTTGCTCTTATGGCTAATAGCGATTCTAATCCGGCAACAAGGTGCCCACCTTCCGGAAAAAAATCAACAGATATTTTTGAAGATCTGTCATTTGTACTTGCAAGAGGTTTCTTGAGCGGGTTGATAATAGTAATTAATTTTTCAAAATAGTATGAGGCATCCATGTTCTTCATCCAGTTTGTATAGCAACGTAAAGTGTAGTTGCCAGTGGTAATAGATGATGGAAGAACCAATGATGCTTCGCCCTTGCCATTTTCAATACCTAATGATGACTGCCAGACAGGATTATGATTTGCATCAATTAATTCTATATACGCGATTTTGCTAATATCTGATGAATGATGGAGATGAGCGTCTGTAACATAAGCTTTGCACCATAAGATTTCCCCTGATATATAAAGAACCTTATCAGTATGCAGGTATATCTTTTCCTGGAAATGATGCTCCCGATAGGTGTTGAAAAGATTGCTTATAATATTTTTATCATTTTCCTGGGCATATGAAGTGATGAATAAACTAACTACAGAAAACATCGAAATAATTTTGGTAAAATATCCCGAATGTTTATGGAAGAACAGTTTAATGTATGGTTGTTTTGCCGTCATTACCGGATCTGTTATTTACGGCCAATAGCCAGGTTTACGATTAATGCCTCCCTGCAGGGTGCAATCCACACAAAAAACATTTGAGATGGCTAATCCTCCGCCCGATATATAATAAGCCGGAGCGAGGTTAGGATCCCATAAGAAATAGCTTGTACTATCAGGCGTTGTTATCCTGGGAGTGCATAACACATCATAATTTGTACCTTTCCAATTAATTACCTGGTTATTGAGAATATATAATCTTTTCGTTTGAACAGTTGCAATGCTGAAATAACCAATTACCGGTTCATCAGGATTACTTGTACAACGAATATTCCCTATCAGTTGGGAGGGGAGAGGGTCAAAAAGTCCACCCACCTGCGTACCATTCTTTTTTATTTCCTGCCAGAAATCATAAGCATCCCTTGTTAAGCCGAATTGCCTGACCAGTATAGAATAACGAACACTGATTTTATCTGATCCAACAGGCACTGATGTAACAGGAAGGTTTGTGATAACATCTTCAGACAATTGATCTGACGCCCCAATGATTACTTTATCAGAATAAACTGAATCCCAGCAGGCAAATTTCTTTTCCGACGAGTCAAGGAAGTATAGTAAGTCATTACTTTTATCATAGCCGATGATACTTTCATAATAACTATGGTACTCCCATGTTTCAATATATTCCCAGCGATAGAACCTTGTTTTATTTTGAGGATCCCGGGTATTAACATAAACAGTAACATCGTTATCTTGCTTCCAGGTTAAACTGTCTATAGGCGGGGTAATAACAGCAGATACAAAATCAGATTCGTATTGGAATCCATCATTGGTATTGATCTTTATCTGGTACTCCTGCCCCTGTGCAAGGTTCAATAGTCCGGTATAAAGTCCTTTGCCCTTTGGATTCAACTGGTAAGTCTGACCAAGTTTGGAAACGATTCTGACACTGGCGCTATTTTCCGGGATAAAAGAAGTTGTGTCGGATAAATTTCGGCTACGTGACAACGTTATTCTTGTGGTATCAGAACCTGGAATAGCAACACCTTCAACAACGAGGTAACTGTTTGGGTTTGTAATAACCGGCGGTTCAAATGGCTTTACACAGGAAATTACAAACATGAGAAACATGATTAAACCTATTCCCGTTATGATCGTTTTCTGCTTCATCAGAAGGTCAGGTTTATAGTAACATAAGGAATGATATTTCCGATAACGGCTAACTGGTATCCTTTTACAAGACCGCTTTCTTCCGTAAAATAAACCGAATAAGGATTCTCCCGTCCTGTTAGGTTATATACACCAACGGTCCATGAACTATGGATTTTTTGTTTTATTTTATGATTGCCATCAATATTGAAAGCAATATCTGTACGGAAATAATCCGGTATCCGGTATTGGTTTCTTTCAGAATAATAAATTCGCTGGGATCCGGCATAATTGAATATGGCAATTGGCAGCGTAATTGGCCTTCCGGTACTATAAGCAATATTTAATGATGCGCTGTATCTGTGTGTGAATTTATAATTGGAAACCAGGTTCAGCACATGTGGTTTGTCAAAATTGGCCGGATAATAATTTCCTTTATTAATCAATTGCCCGGCAAGGGTGTCATCCATTTTTAACAATGACCTGGAATAGGTATAGCTAAGCCATCCATTCAGTTTCCCATTATTCTTTTTAATCATAAATTCCACGCCGTAAGCTTTACCTCTTGTGTTAATGACTTCGGTTTCAGGATGTGGATTTAAAATGATATCGGCCCCGCTTTTAAAATCCAGCACCTGTTTAAGCGTTTTATAATAAATTTCTATGGATGTTTCTATATTCTTTGATGGGAAATCCAGATAGTATCCCAATGAAACCTGGTGACCAAGTTGAGGTTTTATATAGGTATCACTAAGTTTCCAGATATCTGTAGGGGAGATGGCAGCTGTATTTGACAAAAGGTGAAGGTATTGGCGCAGTGAATTATAACTCGCCTTTAAGGCAGAACGGTCTGAAAGGCTGTACCTCATTGCCAGCCTGAATTCCGGGCCATGGTATTTTTTGATTACTTCTCCATTTCCATAGCTGATCGTATCAGTTATAGTTGAAATGGTCCTTGGTAAACCATTTATATACTGGTACACATCACGGGGGCCTATATATTGATAGAATGAATAACGGATGCCCCCTTCAATAGATAGCTGGTTGCTTATACTGTATTTATCACTTACATACAACGCGTTCTCCAGTCCTTTTTCTGAAGGAGTGGTATAAGGTTTCACAAGTGATTGTACTCCCTGTGGCTCATACATGCCAGGTTGGATCTGGTATAAAATGCTGTTTAGTCCAAACTCTATAAGGTGCCTGTTATTTGGTGCATAACTGAAATGTGCACGGAAATGTGGCTGGCTAACGGAGAAGCTTAACTTAAAACTTTCCGGGGTTCCTTCATCACCGGAAACGGCATATTTGTAACTATCATAACCGGTGGCAAGTGCCATAGATAGTTTATTATTGAAAACATGCCTCCACCTGAATACGATATTCCTGTTGCCATACTTGAAAAGGCTGTCATTGGCAATTTTAAACGCATCCTGGCTGCCATATAGTGTCAGTGATATTTTATTTCTATCGTTTATACTATGATTCAGTTGCAGGTCAACATCTGCGAAAGATGCCGTACTATTATTGTATGATGGATTTTTGATCTGTCGAAGCAGCCAGTCAGAATACGTTGCCCTTGCACTCAGCAGTAGTGAGGTCTTATCTTTAACAATTGGGCCCTCTATCGAAAATTTCCCGGTAAGCAGGCTAATGCCTGCGGACCCCTTCCATTCTTTGTTGTTTCCTTCCCTGCCTGAAATATCCAAAACGGAAGCAAGTCTTCCGCCAAATTTTGAAGGAATGGAACTTTTATATAAGTCAACACTCTTCACTGATTCTGCATTAAAAGCCGAAAAGAAACCAAATAAATGAGAGGGATTGTAAATGGTTGCATCGTTATACAAAACCAGGTTTTGATCTGCAGAACCGCCTCTTACATTGAAACCTGTACTTGCTTCACTGACAGAAGTTACACCCGGTAAAGACATTACTACCCTCAAAATATCCGGCTCACCTAAAAGGACTGGAACTTTTTTTATATCCTTTGCACTGATTTTTTCAACCCCCATTTGCATCCTGCGGGTGTTGGAGTTTTTTTCTGCCACCACAACCACTGCTTTTAATGTGGGTATATCTTCCTGCATACTCAAATCAAATTTGCCACTTTCGTGGATCAAAATTTGCCGGCGGGCGGTTTTCATTCCTGCATTACTTACAAAAAGGATATAACGTCCCGGGCTAAGTGACAGGCTATAATAACCATAGGAATCCGTCATTACAGAACTGCCGTCTTTATCAGTATAAACAACTGCGCCCGCCAGTGCTTCACCAGATTTAAGATCCCTTATATAACCCGTAAGTTTAATGGCTCCTGTTCCTTTGTTATTGCCGGGTGAGCCAATTTCTATCAGCTTATTTTCCTGTGCAGACAGTGTATTGACTGTCATGTTATTTTTTTCCGATATTATTACTGTTTGCGAATTGTCTTTGTCGGTTAGAGGCTTTGTGAAAAAATCAGCAGCAAGTTTTTCGGTTAATCGTGATTTTTTATCCAGTATGAAAACCCTGTTGCCGGATTGAACTGTGAAGTAATAACCTGTGCCAGACAATACCTGGTTAAGGATTTCCAACACCGGTGTTCCTTGAAAGGATTTATTGATTATTAAGGTATCCAACTGCCGGGGATTGAAATAAAACTTATAAGGGCTTTGTTTTTCCAGTTTTTGGATAAAAGCCTCGAAACTTGTATGAACAAATTCTTCACTTACAGGGTAATTTTCCTGTGCTTTAAGTTCATTCCCTGAAAGAATGATAAAACAGATTATGCAAATAATTCCAATCTGGTATTTCCTCATCATTTTAAAAGCTGATCGTAAAATTTGGCTGACTTTATCAATGTTTCTTCTTTGTTCTTTTTAAAATGTAGTTTTTGGGAGCGTACATATTTACGGACGTCAGATTCGTTGGTTTTAAATATTGACAGTAAATCATTTTGATTATTTATCTCCCTGAATATTTCCTGGTCGTAAACATAATAACTGCTATATAATGTGAACTGATAGGGTATATCTTCGCCCGGGTAATATTGTACTTTCTTGGATTTTTTTGCAACTACCATGGATTTTCCCGGATACAGGATTTCGTAAAAACCCGTATCGGTTAAACCCCGGTATCGAATATCGGCTTCAGGCCTGAAGAAAGAATGATCACCGATTACAAAACGCCTGATCTTTTCACTGGGGGCGATCATCATATATTCATTGGTATAATTTTTTACAACAACTTTATCGCTTACCATATCAAACGCAAACCGGATATTCGGGTAATCAATACCATTGTATTCCAAATTCCCGGAAACAGGCTCTGTATGGAGGAAAAAAGGGGAACCCTTTATACTCTGGCTGTAAGGTATAAACTCACGACCCTGGTAAACCGGGCTTGACTCTTTCATCGAATCAAGGAAAACCCGGATGGCATTATTCCTGGCTTTTATCAGGTAAGTGGAATCATCAGGTAAATCCTGCCCTATGCCCTTTTTGGGGCAAGTAGTTATGGCCAGAAAAAGTACAAAGATTGACCTGAACATGATAGTGTAAATTATACATTTATATCTAATTAGATCAAAACAAATGATGAGCGGAAAATGGTTTAAGTCTTTGGTAATTTTAACATTGAGAAACAGTTGTTAAAGAAATTAATTAGGTAGAATCAATATGTATTATGAATATATTTGTCATAACAATATTATATGAAAAGTAATATAACTGCTATCATCGTTGCCGCAGCACTTATAATTGTTGCCCTGATATTTTCCAACGCATATAAATTCAGATTTCATTCCGCTGAAGAAGTTTCAGTAGTGGGTTTGGCAGAGGTTGATTTTACCAGTGACTTAATTGTTTGGCAGGGCAGCTTTGTCCGCCGGTCTTTTAATTTAAAAGAAGCATATGCTTCCCTGAAAAATGACGAAAAGTCAATCAGGGAATATCTGAAAGAAAAGGGGATACCGGATTCTTCCATGATTATTTCTGCTGTTAATATTGAAAAAGAGTTTAACCAGTCTTATGACTTGAAGGGAAATGTGGTTAATACTTTTGCAGGTTTTAAACTGACGCAGAACGTAAAGATTCAATCGCTTGACATTAGCCGCGTAGAAACAATATCCCGTGAGGTTACAGAACTCATTGAGAAAGGGATTGAATTAAATTCCACGGAACCATTATACTTTTATACAAAACTGGCATCTTTGAAAATGGATTTGCTCGCAAAGGCTTCAGCTGATGCAAAATTAAGGGCTGAAACCATTGCGACCAGTGTAAACAGCCAATTGGGAAAACTTAAGAAAGCCACTATGGGGGTTTTCCAGATTACTGGTAAAAACAGTAATGAAGATTTTAGCTATGGCGGGTCATTTAATACCAAGGATAAATTTAAAACTGCATCCATAACGATCAGGATGGATTATGGACTTCGTTAAATACAAGAATATATCTGTAAAATCACTTAAATCATTTTTAGGTTCAGTTTAACTTCAGATTATTTGTTGATATACCTGCAAAAAAAAGTGGTTTATATCTAAGCTACCTTAAAAGTAATATGTACTATGGGTTCCCCATTTTATATAATCTTCTGAAGTTCTTTTTTAAAAAGATCGTCATTGTTATTGGCTACCACC
>JAHEEX010000260.1 GCA_024640465.1 Sphingobacteriales bacterium
TATTATTGGCAGCATTCGTTTCCTTGACTGTATTGTCACAGGACATAACCGGGCAATGGAATGGATCATTAAAAGTTCAGGGAATTCAATTAAGGCTTGTTTTTAATATATCTACATCGGACAGTGGTTATACTTCAACCATGGACAGCCCCGACCAGGGTGCAAAAGGAATTCCTGTAACTACTACCAGCTTTGAAAATGCAACGCTCAAAATCATTGTTTCAAATTTAAAAATTGAATATAAAGGGTTGTTGGGAATGGACAACATTATCGTGGGAACCTTTACTCAGGGTGGGCAATCTTTTCCCATGAATTTATCAAAAGAAAAAATTGAAAAGCAGAAACTCTTAAGGCCGCAAGAACCCATTAAGCCTTATCCATATTATACGGAGGATATAAGTTTCGAGAATAAGACAGCAGGTATTGTTTTAGCCGGTACCTTGACATTGCCGAAAAAAGATGGCGTATACCCGGTTGTAATTTTAATCAGCGGGAGCGGGCCGCAAAACAGGGATGAAGAATTATTGGGCCATAAACCGTTCCTGGTATTATCGGATTATCTAACAAGGAATGGCATTGCAGTGTTACGGTTTGATGACCGTGGTACTGCTTTATCAAAAGGCGAGTTTAAAACAGGTACCAGTGCAGATTTTTCAACAGATGTTGAAGCCGGGGTAAAATATCTTCAAACAAGAAAGGAAATAAACAAACAAAAAATTGGATTGATTGGACATAGTGAAGGAGGATTAATTGCCCCAATGGTTGCAAGTCGTTCAAACGATATTGCATTTATTGTTTTATTGGCCGGAACAGGCATTCCGGGTGGTGAATTACTATTATTACAACAGGAACTCATAGGAAGAGCGTCTGGAATTAGTGAAGCAGATTTACAAAAAGCAAACAATATTAACAAAAAGGCTTTTGAAATGGTATCGAAATCTACCAATACAGAACAATTGAAGATTGATCTTACAGATCTGTTAACACAAATGTTCAGAGACAATTCAAGTTCAATAAAACCTGAAGGTATGAGTGAGGCGGAATTTATAAAACTTCAGGTAGATCGGATTGCCAGCCCCTGGATGAATTATTTTATAAAATATGATCCTGCACCAACTTTGGAAAAAGTATCATGCCCGGTTTTGGCAATAAACGGAGAGAAAGATTTACAGGTTCCTCCCAAAGTAAATTTAGCTGCAATAAATAATGCATTGAACAAGGGAGGCAATAAAAATGTGACAACAAAAGAATTGCCCAATTTAAACCACTTATTTCAGGAATGTAAAACTGGTTCGCCCAGTGAATATGCAGCCATTGAACAAACCATTTCGCAAACTGCTTTATCGGAAATATTAAGCTGGATACAAATCCAGGTAAAATAAACCCATTTCGAAGTGGTATTAAGGCGCTTTTATCCTGTGGCTGAATATGTATTTATTTCATATTTTTCACCATCAGGATCAGTCAACGAATATGTTGTTGACGGATGTTTTCGAATGTTGAATTTTTGGCTGTAACCGGAAAAAGCAATTTTATTTTTGCATGAGGTACCATGTTTACGTTATTGAGCTGTCAAAACGCGTCTTTACAGAAAACACAAAATTCAGAACGGCTAATCCACAGTTTAATGGTGTTCTGGAATGTCTTTATGTTGGTATGACCAGCAAAACACCTGCAGAAAGATTCAAACAGCATAAGACCGGATTTGTAAACAAAAAAGGTCATAAGCTATCTGCTAATATTGTTGAGAAATACGGTATATATTTACGCCCGAGTTTATACGAGCACTTAAATCTAAAGGCCATGAACAGGCAGGAGGCTTTGATAATGGAAAAAAAACTGGCACTGGATTTAAGAAGAAAAGGTTATGCAGTGTGGTTCAATTGATATTGGCCACTGTTCCGCATTATTAAATTAAGTGGAGTAGAAAGCATTACCCTATTGTATACATCATCAATCTCTTGAATTCAAATAAATGTATTCAAATATTCAGTATTAACGATCAACTACATAAAATGAAAAAAAGCACAGGCCTGTTCGCTACGATTATCTTCATTCTTTTTACATTTGCAGTAAGTAATGCACAAATAGCCCCTAAAAGAATTGATTCTTTAATGGAGGATGCACTTGCAAAGTTTAAGGTAGCAGGTGCCTCCATAGCCATTGTAAAAGATGGAAAAGTAATTCACCAAAAAGGCTATGGCCTTGCGTCGGTAGAAACCAAAAAGCCTGTCAACGAGTATACTAATTTTCAGATTGCCTCCAATACGAAGGCCTTTACCACGGCGGCCCTGGCTATTTTAGTAGATGAAGGAAAGCTGAAGTGGACAGATAAAGTAAAAGACCATATCCCGGAATTCACCATGTATAACGAATACGTGAAGGATAATTTCAATATACAGGATTTAATAACACACCGTAGTGGCCTTGGTTTAGGTGTTGGTGATTTGATGTTTTTTCCTGATGGTTCAGATTTTACCATTAAGGATATTTTATCCAGCTTTCAGTATTTTAAACCTGTTTCAGCATTCAGGACAAAATTTGATTACGACAACCTGCTCTATATTGTAGCGGGTGAAGTCATTGCCAGGGCCAGCGGGATGAGTTATGAGGCCTTTGTCCAAAAAAGGATCATTGAGCCCTTGCAGATGAACAATACATATGTTGGCAGTAGTTTGATGAAAGACAAAACCAACCTCGCATTACCCCATTCTTCAGAATCTGGAACAATAAAGAGAATTGATGCATATGATATCGCCATTGGAACTGCTGCAGGGGGAATTTTTTCAAATGCGTCTGACCTGGCAAAATGGATGATTGTTCGTTTACATAAAGGCAAGTATGGGGATAGTTTGAAATCGTCCTTGTTTTCTTTGGATAACCATAATGAAATGTGGCGGATTCATACTGTTGAAGAAAGCAATCCAAATCCCAGATACAACAATCATTTTAACGGGTATGGTTTAGGTTGGGATTTAAGTGATGAGAAAGGGAACCTCAAAGTATCTCACACAGGCGGTTTGCCAGGGATGTTATCGATAGTAACGATGTATCCTGATTTAAACCTGGGTATCGTAGTGTTAACCAATACGGAAAATGGTGGCGCCGGACTTTTTACGGCAATTACCAATACTATTGCAGACAGTTACCTGGGCCTGGACGATTTTGGCTGGACAAATAAAATTGTTGAATGGTTGAAGCAGCGTAAAAGCACTGGGGATGAAGTAACCAAAAAAACCTGGGAGAAAGTTGAATCTGTTAAAGGTGTTAAAATCAATAATGCAGACTTTATTGGAATATATGAAGATAACTGGTTTGGAAAGGTAGAGGTCTTTGAAAAAAATAAGCAGTTATGGATTCGGTCTTATCGTTCACCGAAACTAAATGGCCCCATGGCTTTTTATAACGCCAATACATTTGCCATTAAATGGGAATACCAGGCCATGAATTGTGATGCTTTTGCCATGTTTTCCCTGGACGAAACAGGAAAGGCCCAATCCATTAAGATGAAAGGTATTTCTCCCAATATCGATTTTAGTTTTGATTTCCAGGATTTGGATTTAAAAAGGGTAAATAAATAAAGGGTTATTTCCTGGTTAATGATTTGAACACCTATAGTCTGACAATCCTAACAGGGTTGATTAAAACACATTATATAGCAAGGCGTTGAATGATCAATTTTCAGCTTTTCGCATTGGCTGAGTTTCAATGGTTATTAACATGAATTCGGCAGGTTTGTATTCAGAAAATCCGACGTTTAATACTTTCCTGTTGGCTTTTATATCAGCTGCCGTCATGGTTTGCAATCCGATCTTAATGAAATAAGCTTCAGATGGCTTATTGCCGATTAGCTTTTTCTTTTTGTAATAGGTGTAAAGTAAATTTTCAGCTTCATTTCTAATAGATGCCCAGGTCTCTTCTGTATTTGGCTTGTTTCGGTATTCCTCCATTATTTTTTTAAGTTCGGTTTCTATCTCCATTGACAAAGACAATTTAGGTTGCTTCAACTTACGAAGGTTGTCTGTTTCATTAGTTTGTGCAAATGTGTGCTGACCAGGGCAGATAAGGAGTAAAAAATGGAGAATAATGATTCGCATATTTATTACAATTAAAAATATGATCCCTAATCTTTGAGAAATTTATGTTGAAACGCCAGCTTAACCAATTCGGCGGTATTTTTTGCTGAAAATTTTTCCAGTAAATTTTTCCTATGTGTATCTACGGTTGTGAAGCTTATAAACAATTTCCCGGCTATTTCATTATTGGTCATACCTTCTGCTATCAGCATCAGGACTTCCAATTCCCTTCTGGTAATAACTATTTCACCGGGAGGTTTAGTTTTGAGTGCCTGCTCCACTTCAAAGCTCATGAAAATTTTCCCTTTTGAAACGTTATGTATTGCCTCCAAAAGTTCTTTGCCTGATGCATTTTTCAACACATACCCGGAAGCGCCATTATCCATCATCTTTTGAATAAAGCTTTGCTGATTAAATGTACTTAGGCCAAGTATGAAAATATTTGGATATTTCTCTTTTACTTCCCTGCATAATTCGATGCCATTTTTATCTGGTAAATTGATGTCCATTAAAATTACATCTGGCTGTTGCAGTTTTAAAAAAGCAATACATGATTCTGCGGTCATGGCATGACCGATTAATTCAACACTTTTTTCATGTTGAAGTAAGGACCGTATGCCTTCAATAACCATATAATGGTCATCTACTATGAAAACTTTTGTCTGCACTAAGTATTCAATTCAATGTGAACGGAAGTTCCTTTCCCGATTTCAGAATATATATCCAGTTTGCCTTTTAAAAATTCTATCCGGTTCTGGATATTTGTCCAACCAATCCCTTTAGTCTGCTCAAGTATTACAGTATTAAAGCCAATTCCATCATCTTCCACTTCAAGCGTCAATCCCCCATCTGTTTT
>JAHEEX010000080.1 GCA_024640465.1 Sphingobacteriales bacterium
AGAACTGAAGAAAGAATTGTTACACTACCTGTATTACTATAATCATGAACGACATCACCAGGGTATAAATAATATACCTGTAGAATTTAAAAATCTGTTACCGAATTAGTTGACATATACAGGAATGACAGGTGAGAGATTGAAAAATAGTTGCCTTGTTGAAGGAGTTGCTATCCATAAAACACTTACCTGTCATCCTGATCCCGCACATGCGGGAGAAGGATCTCATGGGAAAATACTCATACTACTTTCCCTGTTATCAAATCAACAGGTCCTGTATTTCTCGCAAATTAAACGGACAATAATTAGTCAATCCGAATCACCGTAACACCCGTATTCCTGAAACTATTGAGATCAATCAGCGCCTGGCAACTTTCTTCCAGTGTAATAATCCTGCCCAACAATTTTTCAGGATGCATTTTGCCGGAACTGATCCAGTCCATCATTTTAGGGTATTGGTGTGCCTGCATACCATGACTGCCGATCAACTGCAACTCCTTCGCAATAACCTCACTCATGGGCAGCGGAGGATTGGAATCTGCACCTGCCATCAACCCCAACTGGATATGTTTCCCCTGTTTACGCAAACTGCGGATAGAATTTTTACAGGTCTCCCAACTGCCCAATGCATCTACAGAAACATGGGCACCTCCTTTTGTTAGTTCCATAACGGCTTCGGGTACCTGTAGTACTTGCCGGGCATTGATGGTAAATGCGGCGCCAATGGTTTTTGCAAATTCCAGTTTGCCATAATCAATATCAATGGCTATTGGAACTGCACCTACTGCTGCTGCGATCATTATGGCAGATAATCCTACCCCGCCACATCCGTGAATGGCTATGAAATCACCGGCTTGTAAGGCACCCTGTGTGGTTACGCCCCGCCAGGCAGTAATGAAGCGGCAACCCAGTACCGCCGCCGTCACAAAATCCATATTATCCGGCAGGCGCACCAGGTTATCATCTGCAAAAGGAATGCGGACATATTCCGCAAAAGAGCCCCAACCGGTAAAACCAGGCTGATAATAGTTATCGCAAATCTGTTGCTGCCCATGGGTACATTGCACACAAGTGCCGCAACCGATACAGAAAGGAACAGTAACCCGGTCGTCTTTTTTCCAGTTTTTTATTTTACTGCCGGTGGCTACAATGATGCCCGCGAGTTCATGTCCGGGCACATGTGGTAAATGAATATCGGAATCATGCCCCTGCCAGCCATGCCAGTCGCTGCGACAAAGACCAGTTGCCTTCACCCTGATAATAACTTCATTGGCCGCGTGAACAGGATCCGCTAATTGTGTGATGCTAATGGGGCCTTTAAAAGATTCGTAATAAGCAGCTTTCATACAAGGAGATTTTCTATTGACAAAGTACAATTTTACCCGGCGAATAAAATCGAAAATCTTAACTGCAAGTAAAAGAAGTCATCTTGTTTTTCGCAGTTGTTTGTATCGGATGGTTCTTTAATGGAGGTTGAACAGCTACACCTTGAGGAATATGCGCTTTTTGAACATGAAGTAGACAGGTACATAACATAAAAAAGTGTACAAAAGTGCCCAGATAAGGGAACTGAAATTGGCCGAAAATCCAATTTGTAATAATAATTTGTTCATGAGGGAATTAAGGGTATTTCCGCTACCAAAGAATGGAGCAAAAACGAGGTATAAGAACACAAATGAAAGCATATAGCTTGCAATGGCATTGGACCCGAAAATAATGAAGGGCTGAACACCAAATCTGACGTGCTTTACATCAACAAACCAGGTTATTATGGCCAGCACAATCATTGCCGTTCCACTTGTAACCAGCACAAATGAACTTGTCCATAAATTCTTATTGAGTGGAAAATTATATTGCCAGATCAATCCGGCAATTAGCATTGGAATGCCGGCGATCCAAAGGCTATTGATCAATTTCCTTTTATCACTGATCCTTACAGATAACTGTCCGGTCAGCACACCCACCAAGCCTGAAACAAAAGCGGGGATCGTACTGAGGATACCTTCGGGGTCATGATCACCATCATATAACATGCCTGGCAAGAATTTCCTGTCAAACCATGATACCAGATTATTCACAGGTTCCAGGGAAGGCTTTCCTATACCAGGTACTGGCGTAAAACTCAACAATATCCAATATCCGATCAGGAGAACTACTCCCGTAATGACCTGGCCCCTCATAGTGGTATTGAGGAACAGGACACTGGAAAAAAGGTAAACAAGCGATATCCGCTGTAAAACACCCGCGACCCTGAATCCTCCCGTTGCAGGATATACCAGTAAGCTTATCACCAGCCCTAAAAGGAACATGATGATTGTTCTTTTGATGATTTTTCTATAAATCATATTCACCGAAACGCCTTTCTGCAATAGATTGGTGAGGGAGATTGCCACAGAAACCCCCATTATGAACAAAAAGAATGGGAAGATAAAGTCAGAAAAAGTGATCCCATGCCATTTAGCGTGCCCCAGTTGGTAGTACTCATGTCGAAAATCCCCGGGGTTATTTACCACGATCATTGAAGCGATGGTCAGCCCCCTGAAAAAATCAAGTGCGATCCAACGGTTCTTATCTGTCATAGTATTATTCATCACGTACTTTTTTATGGTGAAGTAACAACTTTCATATACTTTGTAATACGTGGAAATAGATTAGAAGTTACAATGGCAGATGAATAGATTCTATAACTCAGAGTCAAAAAAGATCGCCAAGCTATTAAAAACAAAACCCCTTGATGGTCAAGGGGTTTAAATCTGAACTGGTAGTCCCGACAGGAATCGAACCTGTATCTAAAGTTTAGGAAACTTCTACACAAAAAAAAGTAGTATTGATTTTTAATCGATTATTTAAAATAATGTGTAGTAAGTGTGAAGTAAACATTGGTTTTGCAGCACTCCATGCAGCACACTTTCAATATATAACTTTCGGGAATATACCCTAAAGTATTCATTTTTTCTCTGCAAGCTATTATTGAAATTACCAATAAGAAAGATGGTTCTTATTTCAATTTCATCTCAACTGGATCCCATTGAATAATTTTCCTAGTAAAATAACTCTCATTACAAGATAGTGCAGGGGCTGCTGCTCTAAAACCAAATGTTGCATCCTCAACCACTTGCTTACCCGTCCTAACAGAATCAAAGAAATTGGTAATATGGTCTAAATGATCATTATACCCTTCTGGAACCTTAAAGAAAATGGCTTCTTTTGTTTTCTTATTTCTTTGGTCAGTAGTCCATTTAGCATTATAATCTTTTTGCATTTCATCTTGCATTGACTTAGAGAAGGTAAAAAGAGAATCATATCCACCAAAACCCGGCGCCTCTGGCATTAAGCTATGCTTAATTGACAAATTGTTACCATTAACTTCAATAGTACCTTCTGAACCAACTAATCTTATTATTTCTTGTCCACCAGTTCCACTGATAAAATTAACTTGCAAAGTCATTTGAAAAGCATCATGTTCTTTGGCTTTTGGATATTGCATTACTCCAGACATCACATCTGGCATATTTCTGCCATCATTCCAATAACTAAATTGTCCAGTACTATAAATTGTTTCTGGTCCAAGTGAGTTTGTCATAAAATGAGTCCCACTTAGTAAATGAATAAATAAATCTCCAGCAACTCCCGTCCCCACTTCTTTAAAGGCTCTCCACCAAAAGAATTTTTTTGCATCAAAAGACATTTTTTCAGTAGCCTCAATAAATTTATCCCAATTTGTAGTCATTGGATTAGCATCCTTTGGTATTGTATACTCCCATGCTCCGATTGAACTTTGACGATCATATACTGCATTAACCATATTTAATTTCCCAATCTCACCGGCAGCTAACAATTCTTTTGCTTTGGCATAACCAATGCTACTTACTCTTTGACTTCCAACTTGCAAGACTTTGCCATATTTTTTCGCAGCATCCATTACTGGATACCCTTCGCTTATCTTGTACACCATAGGCTTTTCACAATAAACATGTTTACCTTTTTTCAAAGCATCAATTGTAATTCTAGCGTGCCAAACATCAGTTGTACAAATAAAAACTGCATCTATATCTTTTCTATCTAATAAATCCATATAATTATTAGTGGTATATAATTCTTTGCCAAACTGTTCTTTTGCATTTTCAAGTCGGCCAGTATATAAATCACATATTCCAGCCAGTTCAACACCAGGAACCTTTAACGCGGTTGCCAAATCAAAATGTCCTTGCACTCCATACCCTATAACACCTAATCTTACTTTATCAATAGAGCCAATCTTTTTATCGTATCTTAAAATTCTCTCTTCTGCTTTGGCTTGCGCAGCAAAAGAACTTAATGGTGATGTTGCAGTAATTAAACTTGTTGCTCCAATTAGTTGCAAGAACTTTCTCCTTGAATTTTGATTATGAATTTTCATTTTAAATATTTTTTAATTGATTGAATAACTTACGAATGCAACTTTTTTACTATCTGAACTCCAAGATGGGACATTGATAGTGCCTTGTCCACCATAAAAAACCGGTGTAATATCTTTAATAACCCTTGTTTTAATGTCCATCAGTTTAAGTTTTACTTGTCTTCCAAATAAATGACTTTGTTTTTCATCAGATTGATAAGATATATAAACTATCCATTTATTATCAGGTGAAGGATGCGCAAACCAGTTTGAATTTTCATCAAAAGTTAGTTGCTCTGGACGACTTCCATCAGCCATCATTCTCCAAATTTGCATATGTCCATTTCTATATGAATTAAAATAGATGAATTTCCCATCAGGAGAATATTCAGGGCCATCATCGAGGCCGTCAGCACTTGTTAATCTAGTTTCTTCACCACCAACTGCAGGAATTGTATATATATCAAAGTTCCCATTTCTTTGAGCACAATAAGCAAGTGTTTTACCATCAGGACTCCATCCATGCCAAAATGATGGCGAGTTTTTAGTTATCAATTTTGGAATCCCCCCTTTAATTGGCAAAGTGTAAATTTTAGATACATAAGTTCCATGTGCCAAATCTAGTGTATCAAAATTACTGATAACTAAAGATTTCTTATCAGGTGATATACCATGATCATTGTTACAATTGTTTGCAAAATCAGTATTGATTTTATTAATTCTTTTTGATTTTAAATCCAATTTTATGAGATTGCCATAAGTATTTAAAATTAGATAGTTATCTGGATGCCAATTCGGTGCCTCATAATGCCCTTTCAAACTTGCAATAGTTTCAATTTCACCTGTAATTATATCAACAGTTTGTATATAACTTGTAGTATCATTATTTTTCTTCGCTTCATCTATAATGTGAACAGATTGCCCAATTAGTTTCCATTGACTATTTTCTTTTTCTAGAAATCTAACTTCTTTAGACCTTGAAGATTTACCAAACTTATCAATTGCTACTTGATCATGACTAACCCAGGCAGAATTACCACTAATTTTGAATTTATGATTAGTATGTATAGACAAACCACCACTCCCTATCATTTCTTGTTTTACATTCACCATTCTTGCTACATCAAATTCAATAAATTTACCTTCAGCAGTTGATATATAAATCCCTCCATAAGGTCTTACTGACCAGCAAGATTTAAACCCTTGCAAATCACCATTTCTCCAAGACAACCCTTCTTTCTCGATAACTTTATAAATATTAAAAGAGTCTAAACCCTGCGCCAACAGTAGATTTGAAGAAATTAGTAGCGCTAATAATAATTTGAAATTTTTCATGTGGTTTGACATTTATAGAATAAATCTAAGTATTTTTTTATTATTGTCTATTAAATAGACAATAAATTTTATAAATGAACACCAAAAAATGTATCTTTAAGTTATAATGCCATGAATAACAATAAAGTAGATAAATATATTGCTCAACTTTCCATTGACTGTGTCATTTTTGGTTTTCAAAACAAGGAGCTAAAAGTTCTCGTCTCCAAGTTTAAATATGGAAATAACCTATGGGGTTTACCTGGTGGTTATATTCTCAAGACTGAAAGCATTGAAAAAGCAGCTGCTAGGATTCTTAAGGAAAGAACATCATTGAATAATATTTATCTTGAACAATTTAGAGTTTTTGGGAACGAAAATAGAATCGTCAAAAGTGAACATAGAACTCAAATAAGAAGAGATTTAAAAATATATGATGCAATTGAATTTAATGAAACAACCATAAATTGGATGACAGATCGATTTGTTTGTATTGGATTTTACGCTCTAGTTGATATAAATAAAGTAAAACCAATACCTGGCGAATTAGATGCAACAATTGAATGGAAAAAGATCAAAGATCTTCCAACATTAACACATGATCATAAAGAAATTATTGACCACGCTTTAATAGCATTAAGAAGAAATCTTGACGAAAAGATATTAGGCTTCAACCTACTACCTGAAACATTTACTATGAAAGATGTTCAAGAGTTATACGAAACAATCTATGATAAACCTTTTGCAAGAAATAACTTTCAAAAAAAAATATTGGACTTAAATGTCTTAGAGAGACTAGAAAAGAAATTTACAGGTGCTCAAAATAAAGCACCATTTCTATATAGGTTTATTAAAAATGAACAAAAAAAAAAATAAAAAGTAGAATTGATTTTCAATCGATTATTTAAAATAATGTGTAGTAAGTGTGCAGCAGAATGATGTTTTGCAGCACGAGTTGCAGCACATTTTATAAATGGACTTCATGGAATATACCCAAAAGTCAATTCTGTAACACATTTTGCTACACACTTTTCAAATATTAACAGGGACATCAATCATACAAAATAAAAAAGGTTCTGAAAATCAGAACCTTATAATGGTGGTAGTCCCGACAGGAATCGAACCTGTATCTAAAGTTTAGGAAACTTCTATTCTATCCATTGAACTACGGGACCGCGTAGCAGTTGACGGTTAACAGTTGACAAAAACAGCCACATTCAACAGCCATCCAAAACGGGTTGCAAAAATAATGGATTTAAACCTTTCTACACTACCCCTTTTGTGTTTTTAATTAGTAACCGCATTCAGGTCTCCTTGCGCATCCTTAGCGAGACTGGCGCCTTTGTGTGATAAGCGTACTTGCTTTCCCCGCGAATTCCCTAATTTCGCAGCCCAACACACATCTATGAATTGGTTTAACCTCTTTATCAAATATCGCTTCTGGCTTGGCGTGGCCGCCATCATCGGCGCCATTATCGTAAACATTACCAGCGGTTTCTGGCCTTCTTTCGCGCTCTACCTGGTAGGCGTAATCCTTGTTTTCACCCACTTTTTCATCGGTCCGCTCAGGCTGATCCAGGAACACCTGGAAAGCGGCGATTTTGAAGCGGCGGAAAAAGTACTGGGCACCATCTGGTTCCCAGGCCTGCTCTATACCCCCATCAGGTCTGTTTATTATACCCTGAAAGGCAACCTGGCCATGATGAAACAGGATTTCGACTCGGCCGAGATCCATATGAAGAAAAGCCTCTCCCTCGGCGGTTCCACCATGAAGGAAGCTGAAGGCGCCAATAAACTGCAACTGGGCATGATGTCCCTGCAAAAGGGCGATATGAAACAGGGCGAAAGCTATATCCGCGCTGCTATTAAAGCAGGAATCCCGGATAAAGAAAGCTCGGCGCTGGCATACCTGCAAATGTGCCAGATCATGATCCAGAAAAGGGAATTCAGGGCAGCTAAAGAATTTTTCCGGAAAGCCAAAGCCATGAAACCTTCCTCACAACAGGTGGTCGACCAAATAAAACAAATTGAGAAGTTTATCTCCCGGATGCCGGGATAAAAAAAATCCCGCGTAATGCGGGACTTCTTATTTCCGGACCATGGTTAAATACAGGTGGGTGTAAAGTCCGGAGCTTTTAAAGGCTAATTCATTTTGTCTTTCCAGGTTAGAACGGCTTTCGGCCATAGTTCAGAGTGCAAATTAAACTACACCTGTTTCATAGACAATACCACTAAGCGGGTAGTGTTTTACGGCATTTTGTGGGAAAAGCCTATTAAATAAGGGTTTTCCCTATATTATACTGGTATGTTTTTTAAAGTATTAATCTAAATTTACCCACTTCCCAAAGAGTTCTTCTACCTTATTATACCTGAATTTGAAGATCCCCTCAAGCTGAGCCTTTACAAAAAGGCTATTGGCTATATTCCCCAGGAACCCCAGAGGTAATTTATAATGCACCAGGTCTGTCATCTCCACCCCTCCCGGAATTTCCCGGAAATGATGCTGATGGTGCCACAAACTATACGGCCCGAACCGCTGCTCATCTACAAAATATTTTTTGTCCTGCACATGGGTGATCTCCGTCATCCAAAACAACGGAATGCCAAACAAAGGCTTTACATTATAGGTCATTACCTGCCCGGGATACATTTCTTCGCCATAAAGTGGGTTAGTAAACTTAAGGTTCAGATAGGCCGGCGTCATCACCGCCAGGTTTTTGGGATGTGAAAAAAAAGACCATGCTTCTTCCAGGCTCACTGGTACTTTCTGAATTGTTTGAAATGAATAAACTGACATTGATGATTTATTTACCGGGTTAAAAGATTTCCGGTAACTTGTCAATAACAACTCCGTAAGTGTAAATTTGTTCACCCTATATGGCATCTCCATCAGAAAAACTCCGGCTCCGCTTCATTGAAGAATATAACCGACTGAACGATCAGCAACGTATCGCTGTTGACACCATCGAAGGTCCCGTGATGGTTATCGCAGGACCAGGCACGGGAAAAACACAGATCCTGGCCAGTCGGATTGGTAAGATCCTGCTGGATACCGATGCACAACCCGATAATATCCTCTGCCTCACCTATACCGACTCAGGTGTGATCGCCATGCGCAAGCGCCTGCTTCAATTCATCGGCCCCGATGCCTATAAAGTGAACATCCACACCTTTCACGCTTTTTGCCATGAAGTGATCCAGGAAAACCTGTCGGCTTTTGAAAAAACCGCGCTGGACCCGATTTCAGAACTGGAATCAGTGGAATTGTTTAAAAAACTGATCGATGCCTTCCCGGCCAACCATCCGCTGAAAAGATACCGTGGTGATGTGTATTTCGAGATCAACAACCTCCAAAACCTCTTCAGCACCATGAAGCGGGAAGGCTGGACACCGGCTTTCATAGAAGACAAAATTGAGGCGTATCTAACGGACATCCCTACACGGGATGAATTCATCTATAAAAGAAAGTACAAACAGTTCAATGCGGGTGATCTTAAAACAGAAAGGATCCAGGAAGAAAAAGATAAAATGGAAAAGCTGCGTGCTGCAGTTAAAGAGTTCGATCGCTTTCAGAAAATGATGACAGACAGAAAGCGATATGATTTTGATGATATGATCAACTGGGTCATCCGTGCTTTTGAAGAAAATAAAAACCTGCTCTCACGCTACCAGGAACAATACCAGTATATCCTGGTGGATGAATACCAGGATACCAGCGGTACACAAAATAAAATAGTTGAGCTGCTTATCCAGTATTGGGACCAGCCAAATATTTTTGTTGTTGGTGATGATGACCAGAGTATCTATCGGTTCCAGGGTGCCAACATTGAGAACATGCTGCAGTTTGCAAACAGTTACAGCGAAAACCTGAAGACCATTGTTTTAGATAAAAATTATAGATCGACACAACCCATCCTGGATCTTTCGCACGGTTTGATCAGTCGCAATGTAGAGAGATTAGTGACCCAACTCCCGAATCTAACCAAAGACCTTATTTCAGAAAATAATAAGATCAAACACCTCAGGCATGCACCGCATATTCGCGAATACGAAACGCAGCGGGAAGAAATGATCGATATCACCCGGCAGGTGCAACTTCTGGTGGCTGGTGGTTCAGCACCCGGCCGCATCAGCGTAATCTACCGGGAGAACAGGTATGGCGAAGAACTCACCGCCTATTTCCGGCTGATGAACATACCGGTATACAGTAAACGCAGTTTGAACCTGTTCGACCTTCCACTGGCAAAAAAAGTAATACTGCTGTTACGGTACCTGGAAGCAGAAATGGATACTTCATTTAGTGGTGATGAAATGCTGTTTGAATTGTTACATGCAGACTGGTTTGAGATCGCACCTATTGAGATCGCCAAACTCAGTATGGAACATGCGGAGAAAAGAATGCCCTTACGGAAACTGCTGATTGAAAAAATCGCTGCGCCGCCAAAAGACCTTTTCTCCGTTTCGTTACCGGAAAACCTGAAAAGGGCTGGAATTTTAATGGAAGAACTTTTGTCTGACGTACCCAACCTCACCTTGCAGCAACTGGTGGAAAAGATCATCCGCGAAACCGGCCTGTTGGGTAACATCATGCGTGCAGAAGATAAAAACTGGCAAATGCAGGTGCTTACATCCCTTTTTGATTTTATCAAAGAGGAAACACGCCGCAATCCAACCATGGACCTGGCAAGACTTGTACGGCTTCTCGACCTGATGGAAGACGAAGAAGTAAGGCTTCCGCTAGTACAGGTAAGCGGAACCGACAAAGGTATTAACCTGCTTACGGCACATGGTGCCAAGGGCCTGGAATTTGAACACGTTTTTGTTGCGGGCTGTAACGCCAATTTCTGGGAAAAGAAAAAGAACAACAGAAAAGGATACCGCCTGCCAGACACCATGTTTGATGCCGGAGCCACCAAAGATGAAACAGAAGAACAACGCCGGCTCTTTTATGTGGCCCTCACCAGGGCGGAGCAGCATTTATATATTTCCTATTCGCTCTTCAAGAATGATGGCAAAGGACTGGAACCCTCTGTGTTTATTGAGGAACTTAAAGAGCAATCGGGTATCCCCGTAGAAAAAATAATCATCAGCCCTGAAGTACTTACGGAATTTGCCATGTTACGGTTTGGCTCACCCGAAGCACCCGAGATCGATAAAATGGAAGAAGATTATGTAAGCACGGTGCTGGAAAAATTTGTGATGAACGTAACCGCACTGAACACTTATCTTAAATGCCCGCTGGAATTTTATTTCAGGACACTGGTACGGATCCCGTCACCTAAAAACGAAACCCTGGAATTTGGATCAGCCGCACACTACGCACTTGAAAAGCTGTTTAAAAGGATGCAGGAAGATCCAAAAGAAGCTTTCCCTTCCAAAGAAATATTTATCGAAGATTTTGAATGGTACATGCACCGTCACCGTGAAAGCTTTACCAGGGAAGAGTTTGACCGAAGGATGGAATATGGTCGCGAGATATTATCAAACTATTATATTGCGCGCGTTCCCAATTTCCACAAAATTGTTGCCATAGAAAGAAACATCAGGAATATTGTGGTGGATGATGTACCGTTGAAAGGAAAACTGGATAAACTTGAATTTGATGGCAATGCGGTGAATGTAGTAGATTATAAAACAGGCAACCCGGATAATGCCCGTAAGAAAATGAAGAACCCGGAAAAAGACCCGCCTAACGGTGGCGACTACTGGAGGCAGGCTGTTTTCTACAAACTGCTGGTGGATCATTATGAGCAAAAAAAATGGAAAGCCGTAAGTACCGAATTCGATTTCATTGAACCGGACGAAAAGAAAAAACTCAAAACCGAGAAACTGGTTATTTCAGAACAGGACATCTCGGCCTTAAGGGAGCAAATAGTCACGGTATGGGCTAAAATCCAAAACCGAGAATTTTACACCGGTTGTGGCAAGGAAGACTGCCACTGGTGCAATTTTGTAAAGACCAATAAACTGGCCATTGCTTTACATCAGGTTGATGCTGCTGCAGAAATGGAAAATGAATAACAATAAACGGTCTGACCGCCTCGGGTCTGACCGATGTTCTTATTTTCTTATTACCATTGATAAAAGATTCAAACAGCCATCGGTCAGACGGAGGACCGTCAGACCGGTATTCCAGTTATAATTGTGTTTGTTATAACTTCGCGTTCTTATCTCCTTTGCGGTTAAAGCTTTAAGTTTGCTTCCATGAAAGTATGGTCATTTCTTTCGTTTTTTATTTCATTGAGTGTATGGTTAATCTCCGGCAGCGGTTGCGGTCAACCCATTCCCCCCACCGGGGGCCCAAGGGATTCCCTTCCCCCACTGATCACCGGTGCGGAACCTGCAGACTCCAGCCTCAATTTCAATGGCAATAAAATCACCCTTACTTTCAACGAATATATCACCCTGGATAATCCGTTTGAAAAAATTACGTATTCGCCACTGCCTAAAATCAACCCACAGGTTGAAGGCAAACTGAAAACCGTCATCATCAAAATAAAAGATACGCTTGAACCCAACACTACCTATAGTATTGACTTTGGCGAATCAATCACTGATATCAATGAAAATAATAAGCTGCGCGATTTCCGGTATGTTTTTTCAACAGGCCCAAGGATCGATAGCGGTGTGTTAACCGGCAGGGTTTACCTCGCCGAAAATGGAAAAACCGATAGCACCCTCATTGTTGTGTTACACAAAAATGGATACGATTCTGCAGTGGCAAAAGAAAAACCACGTTATGCGGCAAAGCTCAATAAAGATGGAGATTTTACTTTTCGTTACCTGGCTCCGGGGGAGTATTATATTTTTGCATTGAATGATGAGGGTGGCCAAAAAACATATAATCAGGAAAGTCAATATATTGGCTTCCTGGATAAACCGGTGAGCGCTAATCAAAATGAAAAAATTGTTCTCTATGCATTTACAGAAAAAGCCGAAATAAAAAAAGGTTCCACTTCACCAGTGACCCAACCCCCGGCTGCAACTAAATCAAAAGACGATAAGCGTCTTCGTTTAATTACAAACCTGGATGGCGGAAGGCAGGATATCCTGGGAAACCTGGTATTAAAATCCGAAACTAAACTTGCTTCCTTTGATTCTGCGAAATTGATTTTTACGGATGAAGCCTATAAACCTATAACAGCTTATACCATCAGGAGGGACAGCACTTTAAAGCAGCTCATCCTTACTTATACATGGACGGAGAACAGCAAATATAATCTCATCATTCAAAAAGATTTTGCAAAAGACAGCGCAGGCAATTTTACAACACGCACGGATACACTGCCCTTCCAGGCCAAGAAAGAATCAGACTATGGCAGCCTGGATATTAAACTCCTGAACCTGGATTCCACACAGCATCCTATCCTTTTACTTTATAGGGATGAACAGATTGAACTTCAACAACCCTTAGAAAGCAACCGGTATAAATACAGGCTTTTCAAACCGGGGGAATACGAAGTACGCATTCTGTTTGATAAAAACCAGAACAGGAAATGGGATACAGGGAACTATTGGAAAAAACTACAGCCTGAAAAAATAGTTGCCCGAAAACAAAAGCTTACTATCCGGTCTAACTGGGATAATGAATTGGAAATTAACCTGCTGGATTTTGGAAATTAACCGCAAAGAAGTGAGGATATCTATATGTTTCCCCGGATGCCCTGGTTCCTGTCTTCACGAAATGGAAAAAGAAATTTTTTCGATGATGGTTGCTAATGACACAATTGTATTTATTTAAATGTCAAATTATTAATAAGGGTATAAATTTATTATAAGAATGTCGCTCCTCCGGAGCTCAAAGGCAAAAACCTCATATAGCTACAAGAATGCCGCTCCTCCGGAGCTAAAAGGCCATAACGCTATTTTTATTCAATCCGCCCCCACGGAGAAATTCTTGCAGACAAATAATGTTTTTTGTATTCAAGCTCCGGAGGAGCGGCATTCTTGTAGATAAATCATGATTTTTGTATTCCAGCTCCGGAGGAGCGACATTCTTGTAAATGTCATATTCAAAGAATTTGTTTCAAAACGGGAAATATCTACTCGTGAAGACAGGAACCATGGCGCCAAATAAAAACCACATTTTCAGTTTGTAAACATAGGGGAAAGCGAGGATGCTTATCTTTGCCAAATGCAATTTTCTTCTCAATTATTGGAATCTGCCGTGAATGCATTCAGCCGTTTACCAGGCATCGGGAAAAAAACGGCCCTGCGGCTGGTGCTTCATTTGCTGAAACAGGACCCTGCAGAAGTAAGTGCGTTCAGTGAGATCATTGATCGCGTAAGGACCGATATCCGATTTTGTAAAAAATGCTATAATATTTCCGATACGGAAGTCTGCTCCATCTGCAGCAACCCCATGCGTAAAAAAGGAATGATCTGTGTGGTGGAAACCATTCGTGATGTAATTGCCATTGAAAGCACCCAGCAATTTAACGGGACATACCATGTACTCGGCGGTATCATTTCTCCAT
>JAHEEX010000081.1 GCA_024640465.1 Sphingobacteriales bacterium
AATTTTTCTGAAGCTATGAGTGTCTTCATACTCACAATACTCTTTTTCACATTGGGAACTTCTATACCAATAGTACCTTTTCCCGGAATCGGTGCTATAATACGTATACCCAATGCCGAAAGGCTTAATGCAATATCATCTTCCAGGTTTTTGATCCTGGAAATCCGCACACCAGCGGCAGGCACAATCTCATATAACGTAACAGTAGGACCAACAGTGGCAAATATTTTTTGAATCGCAATATCGTAGTTCTTGAGGGTATTGATGATCTGGTTCTTGTTTGCTTCCAGTTCGGCCGGATCCATTACGATCTTTTCCCCGCTGTAGTTTTCCAGCAGATCAAGTGTGGGATACCGGTAGTCACGCAGGTCCAGCACCGGATCATAAGGCGCCAGGTTCTTTACCTTAGCAGCAAAATCTTCCGCACCTTCCGATTCATCTGCTACAGGCTTGATCTCAAGAGGTAGATTACTGGATGGTGCGACAGGCAAATTCAACTCCGGGCTTATATTTGTTTCTTCAACTACGGGTGGCTGAAAGCGTTTCCAGCTTTCCTCAACAGGTTCAGGTTGTACCTCTTTTTCCACCAAAGTAAGCATGGTTTCCTCCGTGTCAGGTTCAGGTTCTGTTGTTAGGGGCACCATTAGTCCCGTGTCTTTTAATTGATTCTTCTTTCCTTTTTTAAACACGGTATCAACAATCAATGTGGCACCCTCATCAGGTTCATTTTCATCCGGCTCTTTCCCGGCTTTTTTCTCCGGTAACAGTTTTTTCAAGTCCGGCATTTTAGGAACATTGAACACAGGATTAAAGCGCCATATGATATATGACAGCAATGAAACAATGATCAGCATGGAAGTTCCCAGTTTCCCTATAAAGCCCGTAAGCCACTGGCTCATGGCATTACCCAACTCCCCGCCCCATGAAAACCCGGATCCGCTCATGATAAATGCGAAACTTACACTCAATACAATCAGTCCGGTAAAAAGGTATTTAAGGTTTCGGGGAATGGAGAATATCTTTCTCCCGAAAAGCAGGTTTGCCCCGGTTACAAAAAAGAAGGAACAAAAAAGATAGGAGGCGATACCAAAGCCTTCATAAAAAAACACATGAGAAATATAAGCGCCGAAAGATCCCAGGAGGTTTGCGATCTCCAGCTTATTAGGCATCAGGATACCAATTCCATGGCTCCTCACTTTATCCTGGTCTTCTGCCCAGGTAAACAGGTATGAAGTAAAAGCAACAAATAAAAAGAAACTGACAAGCAACAAAAAGGCACCCAGGATCTTCCTGGTTCTTTCGTCTTTGATCAGTTTGTTAAAACTAACCTGCTCTACTTTTTCCTCAGTGAGTTTTTCGGGATTCGGTTTTTTCTTATCAGATTTTAAGCGGTTCGCCATAGTTCTAGAGACCTGTAAATAATGATGTGGGCAAAGATATTAAGATAAATCCAAGTACCGGTTGTTTTAACAAACAAGGGATAAATGACATTAGATGCCATATAATTGAAATGCCCTGAAATTTTGTATTGCCGGAAAGATGCTTAAATGCAGGATTTATGGCAAACCGGGCATTATTTTTCTGTATAATCCTTTATCCTTGCGGAAGGTATACCAAGAAAAAATGAAATCCAGCCTGCTACCAGCAAGAGGCCACCAATGGGAGTCAGTATACCAAATCCGTCAAGACCAATTTCCTTGGTTGCCTGTAATGCTGTAAGGAGGTATAATGATCCGCAAAACAAAATGATGCCCAGGACGAATAAACGACCGGCCCATTCCATCCATTGATTCTGATATCTTTTATATAAAATACCCACCGCCAGCAAGGCAAAAGTGTGGTAAAACTGGTACGTAACGCCCGTCTGGTAAGAGGAAAGCACTTCCGGCGACAGGAATTCCTTTAGTTTATGCGCGCCAAATGCACCCATAATAACACTTAAAGCACCAATGATTGTAGCCAGTTTAATGTATGTCCGATGCATTATGGAGTAGGTTTATAAATTCTTCGACCGCAATATGCGTATTTTTTATTTCAATTTTGGCCAAATTATAAAATGGATTTCGCTCTTCCAGTTTTTTCTCAATAAACAAGGCAAGTTCCTCAACCGTTTTCCCTTTTAATAGCGGCCTTTTTTCTGTTTCTTTTTCCAACCGGCCAACAAGTTCTGTGATTGACGGATTTAACCAAACTGTCAAGCCATGTTGATTCATCCACTGCATGTTTCCCCCCGAACAGGGAGTACCGCCGCCTGTTGCTATGATTGCGCGTACTGAATACCCTGCAGAATCATTTGGAATTCCCTTAACGGGTAAATTATGATATAGGCTTTTGAGCACCTCAGTCTCTTTTTCCCTGAAAAAAGCTTCTCCTTTCTCGCGAAAAATAGAAACAATTTCCATACCGGTTACTATTTCCACCTCTTTATCGAGATCGAAAAATGGAATACCCAGCCTTTCTGCCAAAGTATTACCCCACCAGTTTTTTCCAGAACCCATAAATCCAACCAGGAAGATTACCATAACGGTCACCCGAAATTAAAAAGTATCTTGCTATGAACTATTTGAATGCATTTAGGCCGGTAACATCCATCCCGGTAATGAGCAGATGGATATCATGGGTGCCTTCATAAGTAATTACACTTTCAATATTCATCATGTGGCGCATAACTGAATATTCACCGGTAATCCCCATACCACCCAGCATCTGGCGTGCATCACGGGCAACATTCTGCGCCACTTCACAACCATTTCTTTTAGCCATACTTACCTGGCCAGGAGTAACTTTATGCTGATCCATCAGCACACCCATCCGCCAGTTGAGTAATTGAGCTTTGGTGATCTCCGTGATCATTTCAGCCAGTTTCTTTTGCTGAAGTTGGAAACCACCGATCTGCCGGTCAAATTGAACACGTTGCAGGGAATATCTTAAAGCCGTATCATAACAATCCATAGCGGCGCCAATTGTTCCCCAGGCAATTCCATATCGGGCCTTAGTTAAACAACTCAGCGGGCCTTTTAATCCTTGAACACCAGGTAATATATTTTCCTTTGGCACACGTACATTATCAAATACCAGTTCCCCGGTTGCTGATGCCCGTAAGCTCCATTTCCCATGTGTGGTGGGTGTGGTAAATCCTTCCATTCCCCTTTCCACAATCACTCCCCGTATTATCCCTTCTTCATCCCTGGCCCAAACCACTGCCACCTGGGCATAAGGTGCATTGCTGATCCACATCTTACTGCCATTGAGTAAAACATGATCGCCTTTGTCTTTAATATTGGTAAGCATTCCTGCAGGATTGCTGCCATGATCCGGTTCCGTTAAGCCAAAACATCCAAGCCATTCGCCACTGGCCAGTTTGGGAAGGAATTTCATTTTTTGCGCCTCGCTGCCATAGGCGTTGATGGGAAACATAACAAGTGACCCCTGTACCGATGCGGTAGATCTTACGCCACTGTCTCCTCTTTCCAGCTCCTGCATCATCAATCCATAACTGATATAATCCAAACCTCCGCCTCCATATTCAACCGGAACGGTTGGACCAAAACATCCCAGTTCACCAAGCTGGCGAACAATCTGAACCGGGAACTCAGCCTTCTGGGCATAGTCCTCAATTATAGGAGAAATCTCTTTCTTCACATAGTTCCTGACCGTCTCCCGAATCAATTTATGCTCTTCGGTCAATAACTCATCCAGGTTAAAATAGTCAGGGCTCTGAAACAGGTCGGTACTGGCCATGGTTTGTCTTTTACGGAATAAATGATAGTCCACAAAGATAGGTAACCCGATGAACAGATATATTTTGTTACGGGTAAATGTTTTATTGATTAAAATAAACTGCCTTTATGTAATTTAACCCGGAAATTTCATACAGATTTTAAATGTCAGTAATGCACCATTATCTTAAACCTGTCAAAAATGCTTTTATTCATCATGCTGATGCTGAAAAAGCAAAAGGTGCCAAAGCCTATATGCGCAATCAGTTCGAATTCTATGGCATCCAAACTCCAGTAAGAAGAATGATCACTAAGGAGATATTTGAATCAGGCTTACCCTCTTTCCAGGATATACCTGCCATTATGAAAGATGCCTGGCTACAGCCGGAAAGGGAATTTCAATATTTTGCCATTGAACTGATGGGAAAGATGAAAAAAGACTGGAAGCCTGACCTCATCCCATTACTGGAAGAAATGATCACACAAAAAAGCTGGTGGGATTCGGTTGATCATATTGCCACCTGGATACTCGGACCTTTTTTTCAAAAATATCCGGAGCTGATTAAAAAAATAACCAAAAAATGGAACCATTCAGACAATTTCTGGCTGCAAAGAAGCAGCATCATGTTTCAAAAAGCATATCGCGATAAAACCGACACCGGGCTTTTATCTGATTATATCAACCATTGCGCCGGGTCCACAGAATTCTTTATACAAAAAGCCATTGGCTGGTCGCTGCGGGAATATGCAAAAACAAACCCGAAATGGGTTTTGACATTTGTTCAAAAAAACCAATTGCCGGCATTAAGCAAACGGGAGGCATTGAAGAATATCGAATAAGAATTATGATGCATTTTATGTGGCCTTCTAATAAATTTATTTTATACTAATTTAGTCCTGTAAACTTTAGGATACTTTTCTTTACCTGCCCGGAAAAATAACTTGTAGTAACTGTTTCTTATTTGAAATAGTTACCTTTTATTTTATAAAAAATATTTTCAATACCAATATTTGCGCGCTCCTCATGAAAAATTCAGGCCACAGAGGGCACCGGAGGGAATAGAGAAACACAGAGCAATACAGGTTGTCCTCTGTGGCACTCGAGCTTTCTCTGTGGTCCTCTGTGGCCTTACACTCATTTTTTTTTGCGTATCTTTTAATTCAAATTATGATCAATGAAAAAGATACTCTCTCTTCTTTTTTTACTGGCACCAATAATCATGTTGGCTCAAACGCAATGGATTTCTTCTTCCGAAAAAGACATTTTCATTCGTAATGTGAACCTGGTTCCGATGGACAGTGAACGGATCATAGGGTCGCAGGACCTCATAATCAGGTCGGGCAAAATCTTACAGTATGGCCTAACCGGAGTTTTAAAACCAGGCAAAAATGATTTTGTTATTGATGGAACGGGCAAATACCTGATGCCCGGCCTGGGCGAGATGCATGCGCATGTTCCTCCCATAGACAATATGGAGCCGATGAAAGAAGTGCTGACATTATTTGCGCTAAATGGTGTAACTACCATACGAGGAATGCTTGGACATCCGCAACACCTGGTGCTTCGCAATCAAATACAATCCGGAGAGATCATCGGGCCAAGGTTTATCACCTCCGGGCCTTCCTTTAACGGGAACAGTGTTAAAACGGCAGAACAAGGTGAAGCCATGGTAGTGGCACAAAAAAAAGCAGGCTATGATTTTTTGAAATTACATCCGGGGCTGACCCCTGTTACTTTTGCTGCTATTGCTCAGAAAGCCCATGAACTGAATATCCCATTCTCCGGACATGTATCCTATACCGTTGGGGTTTGGCGTGCAATTGATGCCGGGTATGCAACCATTGATCATATGGATGGCTTTATAGAAAGTATGGTGCCGGGAATTGAAGACATAGCAGAACCAGATGCAGGCTTATTTGGTATGTTCATTGGTTATCGGGCAGATATGAATAAAGCGCCTGCTTTACTAAAGGCCCTAAAAGATAAAAAGATATGGGTAGTACCAACGCAATGCCTCTCTGAGAAATGGTTCAGTCCAGAAGATCCAGGTATACTTGCCAATGCTCCGGAATTAAAATATATCAATGCGGAAACCAGGAACAAGTGGTTACAGAGCAAAAAAGATCTCCAGCAGAACCCAAAATATCATCCCGCTGAAATAAAGAAGTTTATCGAACTAAGAAGAAAACTAGTGCTGGCCTGTCAGACCAGTGGTGTAAAGATTTTACTGGGCTCAGATGCACCGCAGGTTTTTGATGTGCCTGGATTTTCAACACACGATGAACTGGCTTATTATGTGGCCGCGGGCCTCACACCATACCAGGCCTTAAGAACAGGCACCGTGAATGTAGGCGAGTTTCTGGGGATTAAGGACCTGGGTGTCATAAAAGCCGGTGCCCCGGCAGACCTGATTCTGATAAGTGGCAATCCTTTGAAATCTATAAACGCTACCAGGAATATTGAAGGGGTAATAATGAATGGGAAATGGATCGGCAAAAAGGACATTTCTGCTGAATTAAAAAAACTGGAAAAAACCGGCACTTAATGCACTTTTTCAGGAGGCATAAAAATTTGATTGTTTAAAGTATCACTATTTTAGTTCTACAAACAGCTGTTTGGAAAGAGAGCATAATTAAGAAATGCTATCAAACAAATATTCAAACTATAACCTAATTAGTATTTTTCGTTTCAATAATGGGCTGACATTATCATATGCAAATTAAAAAGATATGTAAGTCAACTATTTCATTTCTTATTTTAATTACCTTTCCAAAAAATACCCAGTCACATTTTTTTCTAACCCAACAGAATTACTATGAAAAAAATTTACTTCAAACCCGCTTTTTACTTCGCCATCATTATTAGTGTATTATTCCTTTCCTGTGATAACAAAAAACAGGAAATGGAGATGGAAGAAGGAGAAGGAAAACCAATTGTCCTTGAAGCATTTGAACAGTGGACGGCCATGAGGGCTTATCCAAATGACGAAATTCAGGCGAAAAGTTTTTCCGGATCACATAAAGACCTCAAAAGAATAATGGAAATGAGAGCAAGCCAGCTCGACCTGGTTTCAACATCTCCCTGGCAACCACTTGCCCCAATGAATTTTGCCGGCCGAATTTTATGTATGGCTGTAAGTCCAACAAATGCCAACACTATTTTTGTTGGATCCGCCAGCGGTGGATTGTGGAAATCCACAACCGGGGGAACCGGGGGACCAGGGGGCATTTCATGGACCTATGTTCCAACAGGCTTCCCGGTATTAGGCGTTGGAGCAATTGCCATCAATCCGCTGAATGCAAATGAAATGTATATCGGTACCGGAGAGGTTTATAATAAAAATGAAAAAGGCGTTACGCCTGGCGGACATATTAGAACATATCGGGGGTTCTATGGTATTGGTATCCTGAAATCTACAGATGGTGGTGTTACCTGGTCACAGGTTTTAAACTTTACACAATCAAACCTGGAAGGAGTTAACGATATGATCATTAACCCGCTTAAGCCTTCTACTGTATATGCCGCAACAACTGATGGCTTGTATCGTACTTTCAACAGTGGTGCTAATTGGACGAAAATCCATTCAGTATTAATGACAATGGATCTGGCCATGAAGCCCGGAGATACAAGTGTATTGTATGTAGGGTCAGGAAATTTTGGAAGTACAGGAAATGGTATATATAAAAGTACAAACGCAGGGGCAACCACACCAACATTTACCAGGCTCACATCTGGACTGCCAACAAGTTTTACAGGAATGGCCAGGATTGCCATCGCTCCAACCAGCACCAGTAAGATTTATGCGAGCATTGGTCACTCTCCGGGATCCACAACCACTTATGGTCTATATGTTTCTACAAATGAAGGCGCTTCCTGGAAAAAAGCAACCACAACGCAAATAATAAATGGCCAGGGTTGGTATGCGCATGATGTTGTTGTAGATCCTGCCAATGCAAATACAGTATACTGGAGTGAAATTGATATTTATAAATCCACCAATGGCGGTTCCACCATGTCCAAAAAATCCAATTGGTCTGGCTGGAACCTTGGTAATACAACCATTGGAACAACAGCAGAAGGAACCTCCACTTATACACATGCCGATAACCATCGCTTATACTTCTTTAACGGGGCTTTATATACAGTAACAGATGGCGGCCTTTTTAAATCTACCAATGGTGGTACTTCTTTTATCAGCCTGAATGGTGGCTTGCAAACCGCACAAATTTATCCGAATATTAGTGCCGGCAGAACTGATGCAAACTATATGCTGCTTGGCTTACAGGATAATGGCACTTTTGTTTACCGTGGTCAGCCCGGAGCCGCAAGGGTGATTGGAGCAGATGGATTCTGCACCGCGATAGATCCTACAAATGATAATATCGGATTTGCAGGGTACTATTTCCTAAACCTTAAAAAGTCGACCGACAAAGGCTATACTTTTCCAACAACCAGCTATACCAATAATTATAATTCAGCTACCATTCCAAATGAAATGGCCTGCTTTAATTCCCCGGTTATTTTTGCCAATAACAATACCAACATTATGTATGCCGGAACCATTTACCTCAAAAAATCGGTAAACAAAGGAGGTTCCTGGACCAATGGTAATGGTGGTGCGGTAATAAGTGGGTCAAACAGTCCTATCCTAACTTTAACAGCTGCACCTTCTGATGATAATGTTGTTTACATTTCTACAACACCCGGAAGCGGTATCAGGAGCAGAATGTATGTAACAACAAATGGTGGCACTTCAGTTACGAATATTACAGGAACACTGCCAGACAGGTATTATTCAAAAATAGCAGTAGATCCGGCTGATAAAAACAGGGCTGCTATAACATTATCAGGCTTTGGCAGCTCACATGTATTTATTACATATGATGCCGGTGCCAACTGGACAGATATTGGTGCCGGATTACCGGATGTACCACATAATACCTTAACCTTTGATCCTAATAATACTTCCATACTGTATGTAGGAAATGACCTTGGCGTATATTACGCTACAGATATTCCGGTTACTTCTCCAGGAGCATCAGCAACACTTAACTGGACATCTTATAATGAAGGATTTACAGATGCCACACTTGTTTCCGATTTATTATTCACTACCAACAATAAACTTCGGTTAGCCACCCACGGCAGGGGCTTATGGGAAAGAGATCTTGCCATAGCACCAGCCATGGCTGTACAATTGAGCGAGCTGCAGGCTGAAGCTGCAAATGGCCAGAACCAGATCAGTTGGAAGGCAAGACATGAATCTACTGTAGATTACTACGAACTTGAATACAGCAATGAAGGAACGAGGTTTTCCGCAACAAGGAAAATTACTCCTGTAATAAGGACTGAAGGAACGCCAAATCTTTACCAGGTTACACATTCAAACGGCCAGCCGGAAGCTGGATATTACAGGGTAAAAATAGTTCTGCAAAACGGGCAGTCTTATTATTCCGGCATATTGAAAGTTGCCAATATCATCAATGGCAAATTGAAAATTTACCCGAACCCGGTTAGGGAAACCATGCAATTAACCATCAATAGCACATCAACTGGCAAAGTACAGCTCATCGTAATTGATATGGCAGGAAGGATAGTACAACAAAATACCGCTACTGTTTCTGAAGGCCAAAATCAACTTAATATAACTGTAAGATCACTGAAACCAGGCTCATACAGGTTAGTAACACAAGGTGCTGTACAGTCAAATACCAGCTTCCTTAGAATTCAATAATTCAATAAGATCAAACATAGAAAAGCGAAACGTAATAACGTTTCGCTTTTCTTTTTATCATTTTTATTGGCAAAATTCCAGGCTAAAAAGGGGTAAAAAATGGAAAATTAATTCCGGCTGCCAGATTATAATGGAGTATTTTTTATTTCCGCATGGTTGCCATTAATTTATTCAGAAATGCACGAATGTCCTGACGAAGTATTTTAATGGCCAGGTCTTTTGTTACAGGGTATGCACTTCCTTTCTCATCAAACTGAAACCAATAACAGCGTTCTTTCAACAGGAATACGTTTCTGGGCAATGGATAAATCCGGTTAAATTTTACAGGTCCATTTATGGGATGCTCTGGTTGGGCATACTCTTCCCTGGTTTCGTCTTTTAAATAATCCCTGTCGCTTACTAAAAGCCCCAAGCTGTGCCCGGTTTCATAAATGAAACCAAAACTAATTTCATTATTATTGAATGAAACCTGCTGAACCAGAGAAGTTGTTTTATCAATTTTGATGAGCCTGCCTATCTCGATAAATGCAGTTGAAAACCCGGCATTTTTAATTTCTTCAATAATCACCGGAACGGCATCAGAAGGACTGAGCCAGTTAAGTCTGCCACCCTCCCGGTAATAATTATAATAATTGCTGGTATCAATTCTTTGGCCCGACTGACTAAAGCCGGCAATAGCGGCAAGAGATAGCCAACAGGCAAGCAAATATTTTTTACTCATGTTTAAAGGATTAAACTTTCCAATATTTAATCATCAATCTAAACATTATTGATTTAACAGACTATTATTATAGTGACTGAATAAAATAATGTAACTGGAATGCTCATTTATAAAGGTTAATGTACCATTTTTCATCAATGCAAACAAAGCCGGGAAAAAGAAATCATTGGACAGGATCATCGGATTAAAAATAAATGCTGTTTTTTATTTTATAATTCATTTTTACTCAGAATATTTTTTTTCATTTTTGATCTCCGCTAAATTGCCGGTAACTTCGTAAAATATGAGCCTGCATTCTCAATTCATCATTCATCTGGAAGAAAGATTCTTTGATTTCTTCAAGGAACAAACAAAGATTGCTTCATATCAGCCAATCCATGGAGGAGATATTAATCAATGTTTTCTCCTGGAGACCAGTCGTGGCAAATATTTTATGAAAGTTAATGCCAGCCTGTTTGGGCTCGACTTTTTTGAAAAGGAGGCAAGGGGGCTTATTATCCTGGCTAATACCGGGTCAATACGCGTGCCCAGGCCGCTATTTGATGGTAAGTTTCACCAACAGGTTTACCTGGTAATGGAATACCTGGAAAAAGGCGACCCTGATCCAAATTTCTGGCAGAGTTTCGGTCAATCAATTGCTGCTTTACACAGAAATACAGCTGAAAAATTCGGGCTACCATTTCAAAATTATATAGGCCGGCTGCATCAACAAAACAATGAACATGAGAAATGGAGTTCATTTTATGCCCATGAACGTATACTTTGCCTGGTGGAAAAGGCTTTAAAGCGCCAACTTATTGATAAGAATGAATCAGACATGGCGGAAACCATCTGCAATAAATTAGAAAATTATATCCCCGAAGAGCCACCCGCCCTCCTTCATGGAGATTTATGGAAAGGAAATTTTATTTCACAACACAATGGGCAGCCTGCTGTTTTTGACCCTGCCGTTTATTATGGTCACCGCGAAATGGACCTGGCAATGGCCCAATTATTCGGAGGTTTTGACCCGGTATTTTTTGAATCCTACCAGGAAGCATACCCCCTTAAGAACGGATGGGCCGAAAGAACCGATCTGTTTCAACTCTATCCGCTACTGGTTCACCTGCTGCTTTTTGGCGGCCCTTACCGAAACCAGGTAGTTTCCATCCTGAAAAAATATTCTTAGAACACCTATTCCCCAGGCAACCAGCAAAACCAAAAAAGCGTAATTCTCCTTTAGAAAGTGGATTTTTAATGTTATAACTTTAATCCAAAGCCAATAAGGTCTTGCCTGACCAAGGAAATATAGCGGTATTGCTTGAGGGTTGCAAAAAAAACGACCGAAGCAGTCAGCAGGAGTTATATCACCTGTTGAGTAGCTATGCTATGGGTATATGCCTTTGCTATGCTGAGAATCAGCAGGAAGCCGAAGAACTTCTGCAGGAAGGGTTCATGAAACTCTACAAAAACATCCAAAAATTTGAGACAAACAGGCATGCAGATCAACTGTCTGCGCTAAAAGGATGGTTCAAAAGAATTTTGATCAATACCTGCATTGATCAGTTCAGAAAGAACCGCCACAATATCATGACCTATACGATTAATGAAGAATTTGATATGCCGGCAGTAAACCAGGCAACGGCCATAGATCAACTATCGTATAAGGAATTGGTAGATGCCATACGGCAACTTTCACCTGGATACAGACAGGTATTCAATCTTTTTGTAATTGAAGGGCTTACACACGAAGATATAGCTGAAAAACTGGGTATTTCGATAGGCACATCAAAATCCAATCTTTCAAAAGCACGTGAAAAAATGAAAAAAATTATTGTCCAATTAATACGTATCAAAGTATATGCATAATCTTTCAGACCAGGAACTTGACCGCCTGAGCAAGGAAGCTGCGGAAAAATATGAAGCAGCAGCCTCGCCGGTACTGTGGGATAAAATCCTGCAGCGCCTGGATGCGGAAATGCCTGAAAAAAAGAAAGATAAAAGAAGGTTCTTTTGGTTATATCCCTTTGCCGGCCTGGTCTTACTCACTTTAACAGTAGGCATTTCCGTTATGTATGATCAGGGAAATAAATCAACTGAAATTAAACATGTACATCAGATTTCCGGGACGGAAAAGAGCATAAATCCGGACAATGAAAATCAAAATGAAAAAGATAATGTAAATATTTTAAAAAAGGAATTTAATGATCAGTCCCTGATAGGAAATCAGGCAGAACCTGATATTAAAAAAGAGGTGCTTATTTTAACGAAGAAAGAAAAGAAAGTTGATGAAGTAAATAATTTACCTGAAACGATTAGCAGGCCAATCACCCAGGCAAAAAATAAAAATGGATCGAAAAATATAAAAACAGTTGCAAAAAATACAACGCTGGCTGAACAAACGGAGAAGGATAATAACATTCCAATTGCCCATACAACTACAGCACCAACAGGGCAGACAGAGAAAGATCAACAGGCATCAATCTTGATGGCGGATTCAGAACAACGCGTTCTGTTTCCGGCCCGGCAAGATTCCCTCTCAGAAACTGCTGCAACAGTTACGGAGAGTACAGGTAAAGAAAAAACAGGCACCCAGGTTGCCAGTTTATCAACCGGATCAAAAACGGGCAAAAAAACCATGCCCATAAACCGCTTCGAAATAGCAGCAATATTTGGCCCGGATTTTAGCAATGTTGGTTTTACATCGCCCGACAAAACAGGATTTAATATTGGCCTAATGGCTGGTTACAGGTTCACAGAACGCCTGTCTGTTCAAGCCGGATTGATGTATAGTGAGAAGCATTATACTGCGGTTGGTAATGCTTATAAGGTATTCCCCGGCTACAATCTGAACAATCCAAGTTTTAAAATGAACTATGTACAGGCCAATTGTTTTATGTGGGATATGCCTGTTAACCTCAGATACGACTGGCTATTGAGAAAAAAACAAAGGGCATTTATGTCCACCGGCCTCTCAACCTATTTTATGAACAAAGAGGATCTTCACTATCATTATACTTTTTACGGCAATTACAGGTATAAGGCATTGGTAAATGATGAAAACGCCAGCTATTGGTTGGCTGCAGTAAATTTTTCCATTGGCTATGAACAAAAGATCTCCAGATTTTTTTCAGTCCAGGCTGAACCCTTTATCAAAATACCTGCAGGAGAAATCGGGTATGGCAAGATAAATCTGAATACTCTTGGAATACTATTTTCAATAAAATACAGTCCTGCTCCTTTCCTTTTTAAAAACAAAAAAAAAATGTAACGGAATGAAAAATCAATTCAGATCAGCCATTATTGTATCGGGAATTTTTGGAGCAGTATTGCTTTCCTGCAGCAAGAGCGACAGCCCTTCTGCGCCACCAAGTCCTTGTGATGGTGTAAACATCACCGTTAGTGCAACAACAACCAATTCTTCTGCATGCGTAAATGACGGCAGCATAACTGTAACAGCCAGTGGAAGTACCGGCTTGCAATACAGTGTTGACGGCACTACTTTTCAGGCATCCAATGTTTTCACGAATTTGGCAAAGGGGACGTATACCGTTACAGTTAAAAACACCAATAATTGCAGGCAAACAGCTTCAGTATCTGTCAATGAAGGAAGTGCAACTCCGGGCCCACTCTTTACGGATGTCAAACAACTGATACAAGTGAATTGCATAGTCTGCCACGCCCCCGGGGGACAGCAACCAAATCCAAACTGGACGGTTGATTGCAACATCGTGCTGAATGCTGCTTTAATTAATACAAGGGTAGTAGTACAAGGTACCATGCCCCCCACAGGTGCATTGTCACAGGCAAATAAAGATAAAATCACTGCATGGATTAATGCAGGTGGTAAGATCACTAACTAATACATGGATTTTTGTTATCCAACAGAGTACCACAGAGAAAGTTATAGCTTTTACCATGCCATCACATTTGAACTCTGTGGTACTCTTTGACCCCTGTTTTCATTTATCGCTGAAACTACGCATCCTTTTCTGATC
>JAHEEX010000082.1 GCA_024640465.1 Sphingobacteriales bacterium
ACGAGTCCCTCAAAGAGGGGTTTGCACAAAGCCCCATGTTTGCCGGTCGTATAGATGGGGTAGGCCCTCGGTATTGTCCGAGTATTGAGGATAAAATAAACCGGTTTGCAGAAAGAGAAAGGCATCAGCTATTTGTGGAGCCGGAAGGATGGAATACCGTTGAAATTTATGTTAATGGATTCTCAACCTCACTACCGGAACATATCCAATACCAGGCATTAAGACAGGTTGTTGGATTTGAAAATTGCCGGATGTTTCGGCCGGGATATGCCATTGAATACGACTTTTTCCCGCCCACACAATTAGATTACTCATTGGAAACCAAGCTATTACATAATTTGTTTTTTGCCGGACAAATTAATGGAACTACGGGGTATGAAGAGGCCGCTTGCCAGGGTTTGATGGCAGGAATTAATGCCCACCAAAAAGCGGTTGATAAACAACCACTTATACTTAAAAGAAGTGAAGCATATATAGGTGTACTTGTAGACGACCTTATTAGCAAAGGAACCCAGGAACCCTATAGGATGTTTACTTCAAGAGCAGAATACAGAACCCTTTTAAGGCAGGATAATGCCGATCTGAGGTTAACAGAATTAAGTCGTTCAATTGGTTTGGCTAAAGAAGAAAGAGTAGAAAAGGTAATACAAAAAAGAGACGGAGTTAATCATATTAAGAAGATAATCAATGAGTTATCTGTTGAGCCGAAAGAAATAAACGATTTTTTATCTTCATCCGGTTCTTCAGAAATCAACCAAAAACAAAAAGTAGCCCAAATTCTCCTCAGACCGGGTATTGGGTTAATTAACCTTTCCAATGCCTTACCGGGATTAGCCGATTCATTAAGTTCATTTTCTAAGGAAACCATCGAACAGGCGGAAATTCAGGTTAAATATGAGGTTTATATTGATAAGGAAAAAGAGCTGGTAAGCCGGATGAATCAGATGGAAGAATTGGAAATTCCTGCCAAGTTTGATTATGGAAAAGTTCAGGCAATCAGTTCAGAAGCCAGGGAGAAATTAGGAAAAATCAAGCCCAGAACTTTAGGACAGGCTTCACGGATCTCAGGAATCAATCCAAGCGATGTACAAATACTCATGGTATATATGGGAAGATAATATCACTAAATGATTTGCTCAAACAGCGTTTTATCTGAATCGGGTTTTAGCAACCTCAAATAGATCCCACCAATAAATCAAATACTTTTATAGAAACGATACATCCAATATCGGAAAAAAATGCTTGAATTTTCCCGGGCATGGCAAACGGTAATGTGTAAACGAAAAATTAATTCTTAGTCCTACCGGTAAATGTGCGAATTAAATAAATGAAGAGGTTTATTTAGATACACACTTGCATGTAAAAATTAGATACCCTTTTGGAGATGATTTATGTATGCTCATTGCTCGACAAAAACATGCATTATGAAATATGGTAGAAACAAATCAAATTTTAATAACTATTTCTTTTGAAAGACTTAACCAGATTGGCTTTCACACTTGTGCCCTAAGTATTTCTGAACCAGCTAAACCCTGTGTTGAAAAATATGGAAATAACTAAATTGATCCTAAAACAATTGAATGTACATACATAAGGGTTGCCGGGCGTAAAGCCGACAACCCTTCAATTTGGAATCAATATCAGGCGGCAAACAATACCCCATTTGACCTAAAGTCAAATTCAACACCTGCGGCCTGCAACCTTTCCGGACTTAAAGTACCCAAAAGCGCAATTTTCTTTTCATAAGAACCTTCAGTATCAGTAAACAACCATTCCGCAATTTCACTACTATTCATTCCTTTCAGCATCCATGCGAAAAATTCCGAACCACAACTTTCTTCAGATTCCAGCATAAGTGAAGTTGCATCATCAAAAGATACGAGTCCGTTGAACAGGGATTCCTGCCTGTTCATATAAATGAGCATAAAGGACAGAAACTCCATATACGTTTGTTGGATTGATAAACCGGCCAACTGATAATGTCCACTGGTTCCCGGTTGTACATAATTTTGCAGACACCGGGCCAACCTTGCGGAAAGTTCTTTAACCTGTTTTTTTTCCTCTTCTACCAGAGATAAAACGTAAGGAGCCTGCAATGCAAGGGCTGGTAAAAAATACTGCTCTTCCAGTAATGATTTCCTTCCAAATGCCTTTAGTATTTGTTGTAATTCCAAAACAGTCTTTCTGCCTTCTTCTGTGTTGGTGAAATCTGTTTGTTGTGCCAGTGTACCCATTTCAAATAGCCAGACTCTTAGCCCTTTGTGCACCCTGTTAATTAATCCTGTCTTTTTCATGTCCAATCTGTTATTCTAATATTATACTGTCCTATATGAGTAAAAGACGCATGACCTGATAAGATGTTACAACCCTCATTTAAATAATGTACCGGGAGGCACGTAAAAAATACGGATGGTAAACGAGGTGGATGAGCGGAGCAAGATGTTAAGCATTTTTACAAATCGAACGCCAATGCCAGAAACCGTGAATTATGAGAAAAAAGAATAAATTTGAATTATGACAGCAACCATGTACAATGCCGAAGAGCTGATGGGGTTTTTCCCTCTTTTTGATAAAGAACTGGCAGATTTTCTTGCTGAAATTGGAGAAGTTCGGACATTTCAGGAAGGTGAAATCATGATGAAAACAGGTCAGTTTTTTAAATCATCCATGCTGATTGTTCGGGGGAAAGTAAAACTCTACCGCGAAGGGGAGGATGGTAATGAATTTTTTATGTATTTCCTCGAATCAGGAAGCGCCTGTGCGCTTAGCATGATTTGTGCAACACGTAACCAGGCCAGCGGTATCATGGCTGTAGCAGTAGAAGAAACAGAAGTTATCATGATTCCCATTCAATACATGGATAAATTGATGACCACATATAAATCCTGGTATTATTTTGTTTTAGAAACATACCGGAGTCGCTTTGAAGAATTACTGGTTGTGATTGATAATATCGCCTTCAAGAATATGGACGAACGACTTGAATGGTACCTGAAACAACAGGCCGCAAAATTAGGAAGGCAACTGCACCTTACACATCAGCAAATTGCCAACGACTTGAATTCTTCCAGGGAAGTAATTTCCAGGCTGCTTAAAAAAATGGAAAAAAATCAACGCCTTCACCTCCATCGCAATCATATAGAATGGATCGCCTGATCAATCCTATTTGCTGAAAGAGAATGTTATTCTACCACTGATTTGTTGTTTAAACATTCGATGAAATTTAATACTTCTCGGGTGGCTGCTCCATGTATACCTCGCCAAATGTATTTTTTCATATGAAATTCCAGTTGAAAAAGGAATTATGCTGCTTTTTTTCATGCACAAATATTACTTTTTCGCAAAGGAATTTTCCAGGCTCTTACAATGTGACAAAAGTCATAGAATGACTGTTTTAGATGGGTGAAATTTGTACATCAGATTAAAACCCAAAACATTTCATTTATGAAGATCGAGCAAATTTATACCGGATGTTTAGCACAGGGTGCATATTACATCGAAAGCAAAGGGGAAGCAGTTGTAATTGATCCCTTGCGTGAAGTAGCACCGTATATAGAAAAAGCAAAAAAAGACGGCGCACGGATTAAGTATGTTTTCGAAACACATTTTCATGCCGATTTTGTTTCGGGTCATATTGATCTGGCAAAAGCAACCGGCGCAACTATTGTTTATGGGCCAACAGCAGCGCCAGCTTTTGAGGCGCACACGGCAAAAGACGGAGAAAAATTTAAAGTTGGCGAACTCACCTTTGAAGTACTGCACACTCCCGGCCATACAATGGAGTCCTCCTGTTTTTTACTGAAAGATGCCAATGGAAAAGCCATAGGACTGTTTTCAGGTGATACACTTTTTATTGGTGATGTTGGTCGCCCGGATCTGGCACAGAAAGTGAAAGCAGAATTGACAGAGGACAAACTGGCCGCACATTTATATGATTCCTTACGGAATAAAATTATGCCTCTGGCAGATGACATTATTGTTTATCCGGCACACGGAGCAGGAAGCGCATGTGGTAAAAATATGAGCAAAGAAACAACTGATACCCTTGGACATCAGAAGCAGACAAATTATGCCTTGCGCCCGGATATGACAAAAGAGGAGTTTATAAAAGAAGTGCTTACCGGTTTGGTTCCACCGCCTGCCTATTTCCCGCTGAATGTATTAATGAATATCAAAGGATATGACAGTATTGATAAGGTATTGGAAAGAGGACAGCATAAACTCAGCCCTAATGCTTTTGAAGCTGCTGCCAATGAAACAGGTGCGTTAATCCTGGATACCCGCGAAGCGCAGTTGTTTGCAAAAGGGTTTGTTCCGAATTCAATCAATATTGGAATCGATGGAAGTTTTGCCCCATGGGTTGGAACAATGATTCCGGATGTAAAGCAACAGATTTTGATCGTTACAGATCCGGGTCGCGAAGAAGAAGTAATTATCAGGCTGGCCCGTGTAGGATATGATTATTGCATCGGTTATCTCGATGGCGGCATTGAGGCATGGAAAAAAGAAGGAAAGGAAACAGATACCATTAAATCTATTTCCATTGATGAATTAGCCGAAATAGTAAAAAAGAATAAGGATGCTCATATCCTGGATGTTCGTAAAAAAAGCGAATACGATTCAGAACATGTGGTTAATGCGGAAAATGCTCCACTTGATTTTATAAACGACAGCATGGCTCAGATCAATAGAAAAGAAACATATTACGTACACTGTGCAGGCGGATACAGGTCAATGATCTTTGTGTCCACACTTCGGGCACGCGGATTTGATAACCTGGTAGATGTTAAGGGCGGATTTAAAGAAATGAAAGAAAGCAAGAAGTTTAAAATAACCGACTACGTATGCCCAAGTACTTTATTGTAAACGGGTTAAGGATATCGCATATCGGGTACAGAAAAGAGTGAACCAAGATTGTTCACATTCAGGTTCTTTAGTGTTTGAGTAGACGGGGGGATGTTTCTACACCCCCCTCTTTTAACAGCAAAAAAAAATATTATGGAAAACAATACTATCTATTCGATGCCGCGCATAGGGGATAAGGCTCCAGACTTTACAGCAGTTACTACTCAGGGACCCATAAAATTTTCGGAATATAATAAAGGCTCATGGGTGGTTTTTTTTTCACACCCCGCTGATTTCACACCGGTTTGTACTACGGAGATGAGTGGCTTCGCACTTGAGCAGGAACCTTTCTTTGACAAAAAAAACACCAAACTTTTAGGCCTGAGCATCGATAGTATCCATTCACATATTGCCTGGGTGGATAATGTGAAAAAGAATACCGGGATTTATTTCAAGTTTCCCATCATTGCAGATATCGATATGGCCGTATCGAAATTATATGGCATGCTTCAGCCAGGGGAAAGTGAAACCGCAGCAGTAAGAGCCGTCTTTTTTATTGATCCAAATGGGAAAATCAGGCTGATCATGTACTACCCGCTTAGTGTGGGCCGTAATATGCATGAAATAAAACGCGTCCTGCTGGCATTGCAAACAAACGATGAGCATAAAGTTGCGCTGCCACTGAACTGGGAGCCTGGTGAAAAAGTAATTGTTCCGCCGCCAAAGACACTCAGGGAGTACGAGGAAAGGATAAGCAGCAATTATGAAATGGTGGATTTTTATCTGGCTAAAAAACAATTAACCTAAGGTGGAGTGGCTAAACTTCACGAAGTAAAAAATACAAAATGAAAACGCTTAAAGAGGCTGTAAACGATAGGGACGCCGTCTTTGTTGATGTTCGCACAAAACCAGAATTCAATTCCGGACATATTCCGGGAGCTAAAAATATTCCGCTTGATGAACTGATGGGCCGCCTGGATGAATTGGATGAGATCAACGGGCCCCTGATCTTATACTGCCGTAGCGGAAACCGAAGCGGTATGGCCCTGCACTTGCTACTGGAAGCAGGCTGGGCCAACCTGTATAACGGCGGTGGAATAGATGATGTAAAGTTCCTTTTAAACTAATGAGTTATGTATCATGCATGGATTTATCTAAAGCGCTTCTTGTACGGAAAAGGAAAGCAATTCCGGAAAACAATAACAGTATTTACCCGTTGCAAACCAGTAATCATTGATGTTCGGAATCCGGCGGAATTTAAAAAGGGTCATATAAAAGGAGCCGTGAATATTACCATCGATCGTATAAACTCAATTATACCAGACCTGATCAGGAAACAAAAACCGGTTATTGTAACATCCAGGAAAGGGGAGAGAAGCGAAATGGCTACCGGCTTCCTCAAAGAGGCAGGTGTTGACGCATATGACGGCGGTTCATGGGTTAATTTAGAAAAATGGTAACCACGTGCAAAAGAGGCACATAAAAATATTTCTCCTTCTAGCCTTCGTAGTCAATGCTGGTATATTATGTGCCCAGGATACAACAGGTAAAGCGATTTCAGAAATTGAGTTTGCTAAAATGATGCAGAAAAAGAAAACCGTTGTCCTGGACGTACGCACCCCGGAAGAATATAAAGAAGGCCATCTCAAAAATGCCATCAATTATAATGTATTGGATTCCCTTGCATTTGAAAAACAAATCGCCACACTCCCCCCAAATAAAAAATACCTGCTCTATTGCAGGGGTGGCGTTCGTTCCGGGAAGGCACTCGTGATCATGCAGCAAAAGGGCTTTAAACACCTCTATCATTTATCCGGAGGAATATCGGCCTGGACGGGAGATATTGAAAAACCCAAAGTGCAATGAGTGTTTGTAAAGGGCGTTTTTTCTTCATAAGAACCGCAATTTTCTTCTTGCTTTTAATCCTGGCAAAAAAGCCACGTGCACAAGAACAGGAAACGAATAAACAAGCGGACACCACCACCCTTCAGTATGCTTTGAGAAAGGGCCGCTTCGATGCGCATTTCAGGCTATACTATATGTCAACGAATAATGAGCGGCCATTGACAGATTACTATGCGCTGGCATTTGGCGGTGGGGTGAAATACGAAACAGGAAAATTCAAAAATTTTCAGGTAGGCGTAGGTGGTTTCTTTACCTGGAATTTGTCTTCATCAAACCTGGCAATACCGGATTCCGTAACGGGGATTAAAAATCGGTACGAAATAGGTCAGTTTGATATGGAAGATCCCGAAAATAAAAATGACATGGATCGGCTGGAAGATTTTTACCTCAAGTACAGCCATAAAAAAATAGCCATAACAATTGGTAAGCAGGTAATCCAAACTCCATTTGTAAATCCGCAAGATGGTCGGATGCGGCCAACAGGTGAACAAGGCCTTTGGACAGCTATTAGTCCTTCTGAAAAGGTAAGGATATACGGCGGCTGGTTAACCAAGATCTCTCCGAGGGGAACAGTACGTTGGTTTGATATTGATGAATCCATTGGCGTGTACCCTGGTGGTGTAAATATTAATGGCGGAAAAAGCAATTATAAAGGCAACCTGCAGTCTTCAGGCATCGGCATTCTTGGTGGCCAGTATACCATCCAGAAAGGTTTATCAGTTCAGCTTTGGGAGCAATATACAGATCGGTTGTTCAATACCATGATGTTTCAGGCCGATGGAGAATGGAAAACAGGGACAACCGGAAAAATAATCGGAGGATTTCAATATACTTTTCAAAAGCCATTGAAAGATGGTGGTAATGCAGATCCGGCAAAGACGTATTTTGATCCGGAACAGAAATCGCAGGTATTCAGTCTGCGGGGAGGATATCAATTTAAGGAAAACATCATTCGCATAAATGCCACACGCATTACTGCAGACGGCCGCTTCTTAATGCCCAGGGAATGGGGAAGAGAACCATTTTATACTTTTATACCCAGGGAAAGAATTGAAGGCAGTGGTGATGTGAAAGCCGTTTCTCTCAACTTTTTAAAGGCATGGCCGCATGAAAGAATTAAGATGGAGTTGGATTATGGTTATTATGATTTGCCGGATGTTAAAAATTACCGGCTCAACAAATACCTGATGCCTTCATATCATCATTTTCTGGCTGATTTGAAATATTCATTTTCGGGATTCATGAAAGGGCTTAATGCCGAGATTTTATATGTATATAAAAAAGAAGCTGCTAATACATATGAGGACCCTAAGTATGTGATCAATAAGGTAAATATGCATCATTTAAATCTCATCATAAATTATTATTTCTGAGCTAAATTTTTGGGATTAAGTATTTTAAAACGCAAAGCCTTTTGCAAGGCAATTTTTCTTTATTGACTTTATGCAAAAAATAGCAAAAACAATTATCCCGTAGGGTGAGATTTAAAGAGACTCCTGTAAAGCTATTGCAGGATTTAACTATTAATCTGTAAACCCTTTTATGACGAGTCAAAACAATCCTCCCCCTAAAACCGGAGTATGTGTTAAGCTCGAAATTCACCCCCGCCAGCGGGGGACAATACTTCTCCCAAAAGTTCTTAAAACAACCAAGGATCGTTTATAAAAAACATTGCGGTGAAGGGCTGTTATGTCCCCCTCTGGAGGGGGTGAACCGCGGAGGAGTTGTATAATAAAGCTTTAGGGGGAGGACAAACGGCATTTAAATAACATAATAGATCACAATTATAAACACCAACCCTTGAACCAAATTACAAATAAGGCCTAAATGGATAATCCTAAATTTTTTAATAGATGTTAATTACGCTGTTTAGTAAACACCAAGCCCCAAAAAATAGTTAAATTGTATACATGCATTTTGGCAAACAGGGTACGGTGACAATAATCACCAATCCTATTGATAATTAAGAACAATTTTGTCACTCATTAAATTAAACTAAGTATGTCGTTTATTGAATGGATCAGACAACCCTGGCCATGGTATGTAGCAGGCCCCCTTATTGGGCTGATGGTCCCTGCATTGCTGATCATGGGCAACAGGACATTGGGCATTTCTTCTTCTCTCAGGCATGCCTGTGCAGCCTGTGTTCCATTTGACATTCATTTTTTTAAATATGACTGGAAGAAAGAAATATGGAACCTGCTTTTTGTTGCCGGCATAATTGTAGGGGGATTTATTACCGCTACATTCCTTTCAAACCCGGATCCTATAATAGTCAATCCAAAGCTTGCTGAAGAAATGAGCGGTTATGGTATAACAAACTATACCGGGATTATTCCATCAGAAATTTTTAACTGGCCTGCTTTATTAACGGCAAGAGGACTGATCATGATTGTTTTTGGCGGCTTCCTCGTGGGTTTCGGTACAAGATACGCGGGCGGATGTACATCTGGTCATGCTATTATGGGGTTATCTAATCTTCAATGGCCTTCTCTTGTTGCCACCTGTTGTTTTATGGCCGGAGGTTTTATCATGGCCAACCTCATTCTTCCATTTATTTTAAAACTCTGATACATTTTATCTATGGACAATATAAAAGACATTAAGAAACCCGTGGCCATCATCGATACCAATACCGATTTTGAGGTGAGGTCTTTGGATGCCATGTGTGTTAATGCAGCGACCGTTGCAGAACCGAAATGGCATATCATCAAATACTTTATCATGGGTATTTTGTTTGGTATCATCCTTATAAAAGCAGAGGTTATTTCCTGGTTCAGGATACAGGAAATGTTTCGCCTGCAGAGTTTCCACATGTTTGGTGTAATTGGATCAGCGGTTGTGGTGGGTATGATCTCTGTTTTCCTGATCAAGAAGTTCAATATCAAGACGATCTATGGTGAAAAAATTGTGCTGGAAGATAAGAAGTTCAATAAGGGACAAATTTATGGTGGCTTGATCTTTGGTTTTGGCTGGGCCCTTACCGGAGCATGCCCCGGGCCATTGTTTGCACAAATAGGATATGGTTCAACCATTGTGATCGTTACCCTTTTCAGCGCCATCGCAGGTACCTGGGTATATGGACTGTTCAGGGAAAAGTTACCACACTGATGATTAACAACCCAAAAATAACAGGCACAAAAACTTTTAACTTACGGAAAGGAATAACCGCAATAGTAAGTTTATTTCTGTTTCTTTCTGCAATTCTCTTTTCTTGCGGAACCGGGCCGGAAAAGAAAGACCTGGCTCAAACTGCAGAAGAAGCCCCCTGGCGTGGTTGGAATAAATATCAGATCAAACCGGAGGATACATTGGTCCAGTTGGGCCGTGCGCTGATAGAGAATACTTCCTATTACCTGGGCCCCAAAGGAACCATTGCGGCCATTACCAATGGTATGAACTGCCAGAACTGCCACCTTGATGGCGGTACTCTTCCCTGGGCCAATAATTACAGTGCGGTGGTTTCCACCTATCCTAAATTCCGCGACAGAAGCGGATCCCTGGAAACCATCCCTAAGCGCGTGAATGATTGCTTTGAAAGAAGCCTGAATGGAAAGCCGCTGGATACTGCCGGCCTGGAAATGAGGGCTATCCTGGCTTATATGCACTGGGTTGGAGACGACATACCTAAAGGGAAAAAACCAAAGGGTTCAGGGATAATGGATCTGCCATACCTCGACCGTGCAGCAGATCAGGCAAAAGGAAAAGCAGTTTACCTCGCTAAATGCAAGGTCTGCCATGGACCTGATGGCCAGGGGCAGCCCAATGTCGAAGGTTACGGATATGCCTACCCGCCGTTATGGGGGAAGAACAGTTATAATTCAGGGGCCGGATTGTTCAGGATTTCACGCTTTGCGGGCTATGTGAAAAATACCATGCCTTTTGGCCAGGCCGATTTTCATAATCCACAGCTCAGTAATGAAGAAGCCTGGGATGTAGCTGCTTTTGTTAATTCGCAACCAAGGCCGCAAAAAGATCTGAGTAAAGACTGGCCCGATATTTCAAAAAAACCGGTGGACCATCCATTCGGCCCCTATAGTGACGGATTTACAGAGGAACAGCATAAGTATGGTCCTTTTGCTGCAATTGTAAATGGAAGAAAAAAGACGAACAAAAAATAATGCGGATAGCAGTTAACAACTACCATCCGCACGGATGTAAAGTTCTTTGAATAATATTAACCTGCAAAAATATAGGCACATCCTTTTTCCTGTGCCCGGCCAAGCGCCCATACACCGGATGGCATAGGTTGAATTCCCGGAATTAATCCACTCATCCAGTCTTTGGTAATTTCTTCAGCACTTGTATTTAATTCTTTTGCCACAGTGTTGCTGAAAACAGTAATGGCGGCACTGCATACGCAGAATAAAACACCGCTGGCCTGTAATTCATTAATACCAATTTTTACTTCGCCAATACCTGGTACAGAAAATGCACCATTTGCGGGTTTCCAGAAAGGATTTCTAAGTGAAGGACTGTTTGTTGCAGGATCCATGGCTTTAAATACTTCGCCGAATTTATATTTTTCCCACAAACGATTTTCAAAAGCATATGGGATGGCGGTATGACGTAACACTACAACGGCACAACAATCTTTTTCTAATGCGCCGGTTGCTTCGTTTGTCATTAAAAATACCCGTGGCCAGGCAAAGGGATAAATACCATGTGGCTGGGTTGCGTCAAAAACAATCTTGTGTTTTCCTTTTATTTTATTCATCCATGCTTCGGGATCATCCGGATTAAAGGCTCTGAAATCATTCGCTTGAATTTCAGCTGTTGGAATAATAGAAGGCAGCGCAATGGTTGCAGCTCCGGCTGCAATGGAGTTTAAGAAACTCCTGCGACTTGATGCGAGGGGAGGTTTTTGCGGGTTCATAAAAATCATTTAAAGATTAAAGTAAAGAACTACAAAAAGTGTCACCTTAAAAGGTACAGAATAATTCAGGTAATTATAAATAAAAATGAGTAACTCGTTTGCTAAATCGTTTTAAAAAGTATTCAAGCATCCGGTGGATTTTTTCAAACTGAAGAATGATATAATGAAAACCTATTTGCCTTAAAAATGAGTGAATCAAGTGCCTGATATTACTTATGGAAAATGTACCCTGCAATCAGATGGCAGGTAGCATTTAAATGTTTCGCGACATCAGACATGAGATAAAAAGTATGATGTCCTTATGCTGTATTTATTTCTTTACGGTTCTTAAAATTAATGCTATGTATTTTGATAAAACAGATAAGGGATGCGGCTGTTCTCATGCCGAAAGCCGTAGGGATTTTTTAAAAAATCTCTCAATGACGGGTGCTGCTTTAACCGGTATTCCGGCCGTGGCAGGAGCAATCACAGGCGATCCGCTTCGTGAACGGGAATGGTTACATAGTACTGCATTAAGGGAAGGAAAGGTAAAAAGAATTACCCTGTTGCATACGGCCGATATTCATTCGCAATTAAATACCCATGATGAATTTTTTTGGGAAAATGGTGGGCCGGTTTATAAGAAACGCGGCGGATTTGCCGTACTTAAAACCATGCTGAATACATTGCGCATGGAAAACCCGGGTAATACACTGGTGATTGATGGAGGAGATTGTTTCCAGGGTGGAGGTGTTGCCGCATTAAGCGAGGGCCGTGCTATCATTCCGCTTATCAATAATATTGGTTACGATCTCATGCTTCCCGGAAACTGGGAAGTGGTGTATGGTAAAGAAATGATGCAGCGCGACCTTGGTGGCTACGACGCACAAAAGGTATGCGCCAATATGTATCATGATACCAAAGATGATTTCAATGGCGAATTGATTTTTCATCCCTGGTGGACCACTTATTTCGGTGATTTTAAAGTTGGTTTTATAGGGTATAACGATCCGCTCACACCCAAGCGCCAATCCCCTGCATACAGTGAGGGCATCCGTTTTACAAAACCGGAGACAAACGTTGCAAGGTATATACGACTGCTAAGGGATTTTGAAAAATGCGATATGGTTTTCCTGGTAACCCATATGGGCCTGGCACAGCAGGTTGACCTCGCCAACCAGTCTTATGTGGATGGCATTGATTTTATCCTCGGCGCCGATACACACGAAAGGGTGCGCAAACCCATCGATGGAAAGTATACCAAAGTCACTGAACCAGGCGCATTCGGGTCCTTCGTTTCGAAGCTTGATATCATTATTGAACAAGGGAAAGTAAAAGACACCAATTATCAGCTCCTCGATGTTGACCCGGTAAAATATAAACCCGATCCAGAAATGCTTTCGTTGGTAGAAAAAGCCAGGGAGCCCTATAAAGCAGAACTCGATAAAGTTATCGGAAAAAGTAAAAATACACTGGTGCGGTATTATGTATTGGAGAACCCAATGGATAACCTTATCACAGATGCGATCTTATGGAAGTTTAAACCGGATATCGCATTAAGCAATGGATTCAGGTTTTGTCCACCGCTCGTTCCCGATACAAAAACGGGTATAGCAGAAATAACCAATGATTTTTTGTGGAGCATGCTGCCTGTTGACAGTGATGCCAAAACGGGAGAGATCACCGGAAAACAATTATGGGACTGGATGGAAAAAGAATTGCATAATGTTTTTGCAAAAAACCCGGCACAAAGATTTGGCGGCTGGGTTGTTCGTTTTTCTGGTATGGAGATCAATTTCAAGGCCGGAGAAGTTATGGGCAAGCGCTTAAACTGGATAAAAGTAAAAGGTGAAATGGTTGACCTGAATAAGAAATATACTATTGTGGCCTGCGAGCGGGAAGGAGATCCGGATGACACTTTATGCCGGGTTGAAAAAGTAATGAATGCCCGCAAACTGAATATAACCTTACATGATATTATGCGCGAATACCTGGCCATTCATAGTCCTGTTTCTCCAAAAGTAGAAAAAAGGGTTACTGCCACAGATGTGCCCCAGAACCTGCTTTCACAACTGGAAGGGTATGATTATGAGTTTAGGTAATTTGTTCCAAATTACTGGCAAGAGTGTTTAAAATATAACCCAATACAGAAAGGAAGCGGGCTTGACATTTTTTTAGCCTTTCACAATTCTTCATTTCTGCAGTGATCTCCTGGCAGTTAAGAATCATCTAAGAGTTTATACATTATAGTTTACGTTTTTTGGTTAGCAAAAATGAATACCCCTTTTTAGCTATCCAATAAACGAGCAAAACGCTGATTGATTTTCGATGATATGTGCATTAAAGCTTTGTGCATTTTCATATATTTACTTGTTACCAGCAATGTGATACGACCAAATCATCTCAATAGTTCGTAAAGCGATGTGTTAACAGTCTATCGCTAAAATTTATAGAAAAAATATTTTTACTGTTCAGACAATCATCAAAAAGACTGAATTAGACACAAAAATGGACTATGGCAACGACAAACGACAAAACACA
>JAHEEX010000083.1 GCA_024640465.1 Sphingobacteriales bacterium
ACAGGGAACATGGAATGATGAATGCCTGAGTTTGACTTCATCATTCCATGTTCCTTATTCCTTGTTCAATATTCATTCGGATTTTCTAATTATTTTATGGTCAGCTCTTTTTCCAGCACATTCCTGGAATTACCAATGAATCCCGGTCTGACCGTCCTCGGTCTGACCGATGGCTGTTTAGTATCAAACAAAAAAAATATAGATTAAATGCCAAGAAAATACAATCGGTCAGACCCGAGACGGTCAGACCGGTTTCACAGGAAATCCCTGCCAGACTATTTGGTCAGTTTATTTCAAATTGAAATAATAAAAAATTTATATCGAATATTGAACAGGGAACATGGAATGATGAATGCCTGAGTTTGACTTCATCATTCCATGTTCCTTATTCCTTGTTCAATATTCATTCGGATTTTCTAATTATTTTATGGTCAGCTCTTTTTCCAGCACATCCCTGGAATTACCACCAACCATTATCTTAAACAATCCTGGTTCCAGAACAGGCGTTCCGGCTGCATCAGAAAAAGACAAATCTTTTGGCAACAAAATAAATTTAACCGTCCGGCTCTCTCCGGGCTTCAATGTGATTTTCTGAAAATTCTTCAGTTCTTTAACCGGCCGCACTATGGAAGCAGCAACATCGCGAATATAAAGCTGAACTATTTCCTCTCCGGCAACGGAACCACTGTTTGTAACGGTAACGGATACCTGTATAGTTTCATTTTTACCCGCAGTGTTTTTGTCAAGGCTTAATCCGCCATAGGTAAAACTGGTATAGCTAAGTCCGTAACCAAAGGGATACAATGGCTTATTGGGTATATCGCGGTAGCGTGATTTCCATCCGGGATCGGTACCCTCTGGTATTGGCCTGCCGGTATTGAATGCGTTATAATACACCGGAATTTGTCCGATTGCATAGGGGAAAGTCATCACTGTTTTGCCGGAAGGATTATACGCACCGGAAAGCACATCGGCCACTGCATTGCCGGTTTCGGTTCCCAGTATCCAGCATTGAACAATCGCATCAGCAAGAGGTTGAATGGCCGTTAGAATGAGTGGCCTTCCACTGCTTACTAAGGCCACTATCGGCTTACCTGTTTTCTTTAAAGCCTGTAAAAGGGCAACCTGGGGAGCGGGGATTTCCGGAAAAGCAAGCGCCCGGTCTTCCCCGGCCATCTTACCACTAAGACCAACATTTACCAACAATACGTCAGCTGTCTCGGCCATGGCAACAGCTTCTTTTATCATAGCTTCATTTGCCACACCATCAAGGCCATATCCCGGTGCAAAACTAATCGATGCAGCATTTCCAAACCTGTTTTGCAGGCCTTCCCTTAGTGTAACAGTATTTTTAGCTTCGCCCTGTGCTATCCAGAAATCCAACAGGTCATCTTTGCTGTCTGCAAACGACCCAATCAAAGCAACTTTTTTCCCGTTAAATGCAATGGGGAGGGTATTCTTTTCATTCTTCAGCAATACGATGGATCTTTTAGCTGCTTCCAATGCTTCTGCACGGTTGGCAGCAGTAAACAGTGTTGCTTTTTCACGGGCCTCATCAGAGAAACGATATGGATCATCAAATAACCCCAGTTTGAATTTCATTTTTAATACCCTGCTAACGGCATCGTCTACTGCCTGCATGGACACTTTTCCTTCTTTCACCAGCTGTGCAAGGTTTTTGATGGTTACCTGTGCTTCCATATCCATATCACTACCTGCCAGAATAGCTTTCAAAGCGGCGTCTTTTTCATCAGCCGCATAACCATGAGCGATCATTTCACCAAAAGATCCCCAGTCGCTGACAACTATTCCGCCAAAACCCCATTTCTTTTTCAGGATATCAGTCACCAGGTATTTATTACCACTGGCGGGTACACCTTCAAATACATTGAAAGAATTCATGACTGTAGCAGCCCCTGCCTTTACAGCTGCTTCATATGGTGGCATGTATTTATTCCAAAGCGCCACGCGGGAAACATCTACATTATTATATTCCTTTCCACCTTCAACGGCACCATATACCGCAAAGTGTTTTACACATGAAAGGATATGTTCTGCATCATTCAGGCTACCCTGGAAACCCTTCACCCTTGCTGCAGCTATCTGGGCGCCAAGCCAGGGATCCTCACCAGCACCTTCCATCACCCGGCCCCAACGTGGGTCATTACTGATATCACACATAGGTGCAAAAGTCCAGTGGATACCGGCAGATGAGGCTTCTTTGGCAGCAATGCCGGCCGATTTTTCCATGATGGAAAGATCCCAGCTGCAAGCTTCTGCCAATGGTATCGGAAAGATGGTCTTATAGCCATGTATTACGTCCAGCGCAAACAGGATAGGTATTCCCAGTCGACTCTCTTTCACGGCAATTTCCTGAATGGCGCGGGTTTCTTTGGCACCGATCACATTTAGAAATGAACCGACCTTACCATCTCTAACCATCTGCATTTTCGCCTTCTGACCAGGATCATTTAAAGCAGGGCCTGTAAAAAAACCACCATTCAGCTGGTTAAGCTGACCGGCTTTTTCCTCAATGGTCATACGGTTCAACAAATCTTTCAATCGGCTATCAGCCGTTTGTTTGGGATCTTTATAAATAGGAACTTGTGCCTGAATGTTGCTGATAAGCATTACAGTCACAAATAAAGAGATCATCGGTTTCATAACAGTTAAATTTTGTTGGGATTATAAGACGGCTATAAATGTACGTTCAATTTGTATTGCAGGATCTATTTAGAAATAGTTTAATGAGAAAAATTATGGTAAAGCAACATATAACTATATCAACTTGCCAATAGCCACACAAAATAAATCCCTCAAAGAGTTCCTTGATCAACGTGTGGAACTATACAACCAGCCTTCCTTTATCGAAAAGGACCCTGTTTCCATACCCCATAAGTTTAGCCAAAAACAGGATATAGAAATTGCAGGGTTCTTTGCAGCTGTATTTTCCTGGGGAAACCGCACAACCATTATAAAAAAATCCACTGAATTAATCGGGTTGATGGATGCCGCCCCTTTTGATTTTATAGTCAATCACCAGGAAAAAGACCTGGCAAAGCTTACTCATTTTGTTCACCGCACATTCAACAGCACGGACCTTTTATATTTCATTCATTTTTTACACCATCATTATACCGGCAAGATGAAACCTGTTAAAAATAGCAGGATTGAAAGGGAGACTTCACTGGAATCGGCTTTTTCATATTGGATGGACAAAGGGGATTCAGATACAGGCAAAGCATTACGTGGTTTTCATCGGTATTTCTTTTCCCTCGAAGATGCACCGCGGCGAACACAAAAACATATCGCCACACCGGAGAAAAATTCATCCTGCAAACGGCTGAATATGTTTTTACGCTGGATGGTCAGAAAAGATAAAAAAGGAGTTGATTTCGGGATTTGGCAAACGATCAAACCGGAACAATTGGTATGTCCGTTAGACCTGCATGTAGCAAGGGTGGCAAGAAGGTTTGGTTTGCTTAGCAGGCCTCAGGCAGATTGGACATCCGCGATTGAACTAACGGAAAACCTTAGACGAATGGACCCAAAGGACCCGGTAAAATACGATTTCGCCCTTTTTGGACTGGGGATTGAGGAAAGGTATTAGACAGTTTCTTTGCCTTCTTCGTTCCTGAGCGGTAAAAAATTAATCAATGAGTCAGGGTTTCTCATGGTATCCCTGCTCGCAGCTTTCTCCGGTTCAGTTCCCATCAGTATTTTCTTCACCGGTGCTTCCATCTTCTTTCCACTAATGGTATAAGGCACTTCGGGAATAGCATAGATCTCATCCGGAACATGACGTGGGCTATATTGTGATCTAAGTCTTGACTTGATTTTCTTTTTCATTTCCTCGTCCAGGATATAACCCTGCTTCATCACAACAAATAGTGGCATAAAATATTGGCCCCCTTCTTTTTCAATGCAAACTACAATACTGTCCGTAATTTCGGGGATACTGTCTACTGCACTATAAACCTCACTGGTGCCAATTCTCACGCCATCCCGGTTAAGTGTTGCGTCGGATCTGCCAAAAATAATGACCGAACCCCTTGATGTGATTTCAATCCAATCCCCATGGCGCCAGATCCCTTCATAGTGTTCGAAATAACTACTTAGATACCTGGCATTATTTTCATCATTCCAGAAATAAATGGGCATGCTCGGCATCGGTTCACGAATAACCATTTCTCCCAATTGTTCCCTGACAGCATTTCCATTGTCATCAAATGCATCAAGATAACAACCCAGTAAGCGGCATTGAATCTCACCTGCATAGACAGACTTGAAAGGACAACCACCTACAAACCCACTACAGATATCAGTACCCCCGCTGAAGGAAATCAGCCATGCATCTTTTTTGACCGCATTATAGATCCATGTAAAAGCTTCCGGTGGTAAAGGCGAACCTGTTGAACCTATTGTGCGTAATTGTGGAAAGTCGTCTGGGCTAAATAGAAGACCCGCTTTCATACAGGCAATATAAAATGCGGCACCACCGCCAAAATGATTTATGCCGGTTTTCCTTGCCAGTTGCCACAGTGTATCCAGTGCGGGATATCCTGCAGAACCTTCATAGATTACCAGTGTGGCACCGGTTAATAAAGATGCAACAGAGAAATTCCACATCATCCATCCTGTGGTTGAATACCAGAAATATTTTTCCCCTTTTTTCACATCCTGGTGCAGTACCAGTGCTTTTAAATGTTCCAGTAAACAACCGCCTACTGAGTGGGTAATTGCTTTGGGTTTCCCGGTTGTTCCGGATGAATATAATATCCATATAGGATGATCAAACGGGAGGGCTTCAAATTGAAGTTCACCTGAAGCTGTTTTGATCACATCTCCCCAACTAACAGTTCCGGGTACCTGAACTTCTGCCTGGAGAAATGGTGAGAGGACTACATGCTCAACCGAAGGAAGCGTTTTTACAATCTCCTGCCAGGCCGAAATTTTATTGAAGGGCTTACCATTATATGTATAGCCATCGGTCACAAATAAAACCTTTGGAGCAATCTGGTAAAAACGGTCTGTTATACTGGCGTTCCCAAAATCTGGCGAACAACTGCTCCAGATGGCTCCAATACTATTAGTTGCCAGAAAGGCGATTACTGTTTCAGGGATATTGGGCATGAGTGATGCTACCCTGTCGCCCCGAACAATACCCTTTGCCCTCAGCCAGGATGCAAGGCTGGAAACCTTTTGTTCCAGTTCGGCCCAGGAAATGTTTTGCAGCGGCGTTGCTTCAGATTGAAAGATGATGGCTGGAGAATCAGCCGTTTTATTCCTGAAAATATGCCCGGCATAATTTACGGTGGCCCCGGAAAACCATTTGGTGCCTATCATCCCCTGATCTGGTTTTTGAAGCACAGTGGTATAAGGTGAATTTGACTTTACTTCAAAATATTCCCAAATGGTTTCCCAGAAATCAGCTACATGAGTTACGCTCCATTCCCATAAGGCATCATAATGATCAAAGGAAAGCTGTTTGTGCTTTTTCAGCCATTCCATATAATGCATCATATTGGACTGCAGCATAAATGAAGTAGTGGGAGACCATAAAGGCATTTTGTCCTGTATCATAAAAATGGAATACCGTAAAAGTAATTGAATAATCGAAAAAATATTTTTGCATATTTACAGTATGGATACATCAGTTGATACTGGGATATTAGATGCCCTCCGCAGCGACTGGCCCCTGATTGTTCCGGAAAAATGCACGGAGGAGCAGCTGCTCCATGTTTTATCCGTTGAAATCAACCGACTGATAAACCAGGATTTTTCGCGGTTAATCGCCATTTTATACCGCATTGATATCAGTGAACCTAAGCTAAAGACCCTGCTGGCGGAAAATAAAGGCTCCGATGCCGGTCGGATAATTGCCTGGATGATTTTGGAAAGACAGAAGGAAAAGCAACGTTCCCGACAACATTTTAGAAACACACAGGATGATATTCCTGAGGATGAAAAATGGTAAGAAAGTCGCCAGTCACCAGTCACCAGTCGGCAAAAACAGCCGGAAAGTCAAAAGCCTGATTATGGTAATCCTCCTTGAATTTTATATCACTTTCTAGATGAGAAAATCCTTAAATATTATGAGGTTTTACACTTGTACAGCAAATCATCGTTGTTCAATTTTGCATGTATCATGTATAAATTCAAAGATCTTAGGGTTTACCAACTTGCATTTGAGCAAGCAAATGATATTTTTAAACTGTCAGCAGATTTTCCCAAAGAAGAAATGTATTGCTTAACCAGCCAAATCAGGCGGTCATCCAGGTCGGTTTGTGCAAATCTTGCTGAAGCATATCGAAAAAGGCTTTATCCTGCTCATTTTTCCCTTAAGTTAACAGATTCTGATGCTGAAAATAGTGAGACTTCTGTTTACATTGATTTTGCCGAAGTGAATAACTATTTGCCAGTTGAAAATATCAAACGACTTCATGAGCGCAATACAGAAATTGGTCGAATGTTAGGTTATATGATATTGCATCCAGAAAAGTTTCTGTAGCTCTTAAAAATAATCCAGATATTTATCCAAGCTGACAAAACCTATGGAGATAGGCTTTTTTATTACTTCTGCTCTTAGCCCGTCCACCAAAAGAGTTGAAGACAAAAGGCTGTTTTTGGCGACTGGCTATTGGCGACTGGCTACTGCCTACATAGTTTCTTCCCAGATACTTTCCGGCATTCGGTTTTGCTTTAACAGCAGGTAGTGATTTTTCAAAGCTGTAAATAAAGTAAGTTTTCTGTATGGCAAATCATATTGTTTTGCATACGCTTCCAGCCTTTTAGTGAGTTCCGGATAATAAACATGATTGATATGCGGGAACAGATGATGCACCACATGGTAATTGAATGAACCCATAAAGAAGCGAACAAACCAGTTGTCATGCGTTACATCATTGGTTGTTTGCAACATATGTTCAAACCATGAATAGGGCAATTTTGATGTTTCATCAGGAAGTGGAAACGCAGATTCCGTATTGGCATGCGGCGGCAGTAAGACCATCAGGGCAAATATACTCGCAACAAAAACCATCAGGATAAATCCGCCTAATGCCTGCCCCCAACTGATATCCAGTGCCAATTTGGGTAAAATGATCATGTAGAAAAAGAACAGGGCCTTAAAGAAAAACAGCTTCACATATTCAATGAATGGAATCTTTATGAGCTTATGGACTGTTTTTTTCTTATTGAAAAAATCCTTGAAATCGCGAATGACCAGCCAGTTAAACAGAAAAAGCGGATAAATGAAAGGCAGGTAAATATGCTGGTATTTATGGTAAGTTGAATATTCCCCATTTGGAAATACCCTGGCGATTTTACTTTGTTCAATATCCGTATCCCAGCCATTTACATTTGGATAATTATGGTGAAAACGAACATGCCGGTTCTTCCAGATAAAACTATTAGCGCCCATCAGGTCAAAAATGTATACAAATGCCTCATTTACGTTCCGACTCTTGAAAATAGTATGATGAACCGCATCATGGATAACATTCAGGTAGATAAAAACCAATAGTACGCCCAAAGCCAGGTAACAACTGTAATAAACCCATGTATTATTACCCCAACGCATAGCCGTAAGCCAGGCACACAGGTATAATAAAGGAAAGAGAATAGCTTTAAACCTGATCTCAAATCGCTTCTTTGGTTCAAGTTCAGCAGTTATTAGTTGTGCCTCTTGCCGAAGTGTTTTAAATACTTTTTCGCCATTGCTCTTGTTATAATAAGGCTTGGCTCTTTTTTCCAGTGTGTCCATACGTGTTCATATTTCCTGGCGTCCAAACAAAACTTTCCTACAGCATATGGCATTACAGCTGTAATTAAGTACAAATATAAAAAAGAGTTTTACCCCCTACCTAAAATTTCATTTTTTATTCCGTAAAATAGTTTAATGGTTTAATCATAAGCCAACCGGAAGGGGATATTTAACTACATTTACGGACTTAATTAAGATATATGAAATTGGTTTCCTATGTTAGAGACGGACATGACCAACTGGCTATTTATGTAGACGGTTACCTGTATAATACTGATCAGTTGCACCCTGAGCTACCCTCTTCGATGGGAATGTTCCTGAACTTCTGGGATGATTACTACCCTGTTGCCCTTTCCTGCCATAAAGCTATTACAGACAAAAGGACCTCCGCCACACAGGGCATCCCTGCAGAAGGGGAGCAAATATTGGCGCCGGTTCCATTTCCTTCCAGCTGCCGGGATGGATATGCTTTCAGGCAGCATGTGGAAGCAGCGAGAAGGAACAGGGGCGTTGGAATGATCCCTGAGTTTGACCAATACCCCATTTTTTATTTTACCAATCACCATAGCATCCAGGGCCCCGGCCCTGTATCCTGTATGCCGGATCATTTTGAAAAACTGGATTTTGAACTGGAAGCAGCCATTGTTGTTTGCAGGTCCGGGAGAAATATCCGGGCGGATGAAGCCGATGAATATATCGGTGGATTAATGATCATGAATGATATCAGTGCCCGAAGGTTGCAAATGGAAGAAATGTTACTCAACCTTGGTCCGGCAAAAGGAAAAGATTTTTCAACCGTCATCGGCCCTTGGTTGGTCACACTCGACGAATTGGAGCCTTTTGAGATCCCAGCCAAAGAAGGTCATACCGGAAAGAACTGGAACCTGCCCATGACCTGTAAAGTAAATGGCATACAGGTGAGTGCCGGCAATCTCGGAGATATGGAATGGACATTTGCAGAAATTATAGAACGTGCCTCTTATGGTGTAAATCTTTTTCCGGGTGATGTAATCGGAAGTGGTACAGTTGGAACAGGATGTTTCCTGGAACTCAACGGAACAGGAAAACTGAATGATCCAAACTACCAGGAACAGTGGCTGAATGAGGGGGATGAAGTGGTTTGTGAAATTGAACAACTCGGCCTGTTAAAAAACACGATTGAGCGGGAAAATTCTGATTTCAGTTTATTGAAGATTAAGAAAAATATGGGGTAATTGCAGTTAACGCAGAGAACGAGAGAAAAAAAGTTTTCGCGGAGAGTAAATGCAAAAAAATGAATTAAATGATTTGGGTTCAATAATTCTTGATGCATGTATTACTGTACATAGAGAACTTGGCCCGGGATTACTTGAATCAGCATATACGAGAACCCTAATTCGTGAATTTGAATTAAGACATATTGGGATAAAAAAGCAGGTACCGGTTGAACTGGTTTATAAAGAAACACCACTTGGCAAAGTTTACGTTATAGATATTTTAGTTGAAGATGAAATTATTCTTGAAATAAAATCCGTGGAAACTATTCTGCCAATTTTTATATTTCAAGTAATTACATATTTGAAAATAACTGATAATAAATTAGGATATTTGATAAATTTTAATGTGCCTTTATTGAAAGATGGATTTAAAAGAATAGTAAATAATTTTTAACTCTGCGCAAGCTCTGCGTTCTCATTTCTCTGCGTTAAAATGAAAATTTTATTAAATGAATTGCCCCCTGCCCAGCGCCAGAACTGGCTGCAACACACCATAGCCCCGCGCCCGATTTGTTTTGCATCAACCATCGATAAGGCCGGACAGGTAAACCTCAGCCCTTTCTCCTTTTTCAATTTATTTTCTTCCAATCCGCCAATAGTGGTTTTTTCCCCCGCCAGGCGGGTTCGGGACAATACCGCCAAACATACCCTCGAAAATGTGCTGGAAGTTCCGGAAGTAGTAATTAATATAGTTGACTATAGTATGGTTCAGCAGGTATCCCTTTCGAGTTGCGAATATCCAAAGGGGGTAGATGAGTTTATCATGGCCGGCTTCACACCTCTTGCATCTGATACTGTAAAACCACCACGTGTAGCCGAAAGTAAGGTACAAATGGAATGCAGGGTGATTGAAGTAAAGCCATTAGGCCATGAAGGCGGCGCCGGCAACCTGGTGATCTGCGAAGTGCTGATCATGCATATTGCAGACGAGATCCTGAATGCAGAAGGCAATATGATCGACCAGAAAAAATTACAACATGTAGCCAGGCTTGGTGGTGATTGGTATTGTAAGGTTGATGAAAGCAACCTGTTTCATGTTGCCAAGCCAAACCATCAGTTGGGAATTGGCTTTACTCAATTGCCTGAAGAAATAAGGCATAGTCCCATTCTTACCGGTAACCAACTGGCACAACTCGCTAATGAAGAATCACTTCCGGTTGCTGAAGCCTCATTTTATGACCCGCATGTAAAAGAGATTATTCAGTATTTCTCCCCCAATCCGGATGAAATGGAACTGGAACTGCATCGTTATGCTGCACATTTACTTGATCAGGGCAAAGTGAAAGACGCCTGGCAAGTGCTGCTTGTAACAACTTCAGTGTAAACTCCTTACTTAACCGCAAAAAAAGAAGGCCGCAAACTGCCTTCCTTTTAGTATTTCCTGCAAATCAGACTAATTTATTTCTGCAAAATCTGCAAATCAGGAGTCTCCGGGTTGCAAAATCTGCAAATCCTGCCAAATGCCCGGAGATTATATAAGGCTATTCAGTATTTACCATTAACCCTCCCCTAAATGCCACTTTAATCAATTTCACTTCGGCAATTCATGCTGGTATGTTTGTCTTGTCAATTTGAAACAAGACATTCAAATAACAGAAAAAACAACCAGCATGAAAAAGTTAATCTTGGTTCTTACGCTTACTTGTCTTATATGTAATCTTAACGCACAGGTAAACCCCGGGGAAATTCAAAAACCCATGACAGATATTGAGCAGGGTCAACACTACAAGAAAAAAAGTAAAAATCAAAAAACAACCGCCTGGATATTATTAACTGGTGGGGCTGCTGTGAGTTTAGGAGGCATGATTATCCAGGCTGGTACGGAAACATTGGGCATACTTGTATACATGACAGGAACAGAACCAGAATATAATCAAACCGGAAATTACGTTGCATATGCCGGTCTTTCTACCATGGCCACTAGCATTCCTTTTTTTATTGCTTCCGGTAAAAATAAAAAACGGGCAAACATTGCTTTGCAACAGCAAAAAATCACTATGGGCCATAAAATAAATCAAGAGGTAGCCTATCAAAGCATTTCCCTAAAGATAAAACTCGGAAAATAAGTGATCTGGAGAATCATAAAAACATTATTCAGTGAAGCAAATTAATCTCCTGCAAAAATAACATCACTTACCAAAACTATAATACAGAACTAATCCCCTAACCTTTGAATCCCTGGCCGCTGCTAACCAAAAGGGGGTAGGCCAATTGGCCTACCATCCTTTAAACTGGTGATTGAATGTACCCAAAGTCTAGGTATTCCATTTTTCATTACCAAATTAAAACCAAAAGCCATGATCACATATTTGTTATTCAAGCTGCTAAGGAGATATCTCAAAAACCATACAGTTCATTCCATTAGGATAAGGCATTACATTAAAACCGCAGCTAAACTTCTTCTTCCAATAATACTATGCCTGTTGCTGTTAAAATCGGTAGGCCAGCAGTCTACATTTGAATATGAAGTAATCCGAAACAATAAAGTAATTGGCCATACCATAGTAACCGGTAATAAAACACCCGGCAAGGTTACATACAAAGTGTCCGCTGAAATCAATGTAAGTATTATCAAAGATTTTAAAGCGGTATCTGAAGAGGAAACTGTTTTTGAAAAAGGGATAATGATCTCGTCATTATTCAGCCGGACCCTTAACGGAGAGAATAAAGGTAAAAGGAAAACAATGCTGCTTGATTCTTTGTATCAAATAGAAAATGATGGCAAAAAATCTATCCACCATTTTGGAAAAATCAATTATACCTGCAGTAGTTTATACCTGAATGAACCATTGAATAGAAAATATATTTATTCCGACAATCATCAGACATGGCTGAAAATTACCGAAACAAAGTTACACAACTATAAACTGGAACTACCAAATGGTAATTATGGAATGTATCAATTTGAAAATGGAATCTGTACCAGAATTGATATTTATGAAACTTTTTTCAATGTAAGTCTTAAGCTGATCAGTAACAATCAGGCAAGAGTGAATATCCCTATTACCTCATCATATTAAAATTAATAAAATGAACATCTATATATTAATGCAACTGCGGTTAAAACAAATCCAACGCCAGGTTTTATGCTATTTAATTTTTATGCTTCCCGCTTTCTTTATTTTAGCAACTGGTATAATGATAAAGAAATTTAGTCCCTGGCTTTCACAAGCTATACTCTTTTTTCTTGGATGGTTAACCTGGACATTTCTGGAATACATTGCCCATCGATTTTGGATGCATAATAAATCTGCTCAAAGAGAAAAGCCGGCATTAAGCAATCACCAGTATCACCATACTCATCCAACAGAATTAAAAGTCACTAATTCACATAGATGTATACTTCTTGTTACTGGAATATTGATCATAATCTCTGCAATTTATTTACACAATTATTTTATCCTTTTTGCCGGATTCTATTTGGGCTTCTTAAGCTATACCTTCATGCATGTAATACTGCATAGAAAATGGGCTAAAATCCTCTTCCCTCGGCTCTTACAGAATCATATCTTACATCACTGCAAGTTTACAAACAAATGCTTTGGGGTAACTGTAACCTGGTGGGATAAGATTTTTGGAACATCAGCTCCGCGCAGTTACCAAATTTCTGAAAAAGTAATTAGTTACTATTTTGGTGAAACTCTGGAAAAGAGAGAAGAAAAAATATACGAAAAACTAAAAATCAGTCCACAGGTATATAATAATTAGGAAGTTGAGCTCTCCAAAATAAAAATTTATTCACATTAATAGTTTCTCTACAATAATCAGTAACATGATTTATAACCTCACTGCTTTTCACGAAATAAAAATCAAATCATGGAACGAAAAAGAAAAACATTGGCTGACTGTGATCCCGATTATAAGTATAATCCACAAAAGGCAAAGTCTTCTTCGAATAATTTAAAACATAAGATTCCACATTTTGAATGGACTACCAGAATGATATTGCAGTTTATTTGGATTCAGATTACAAGGGTTGCACATAAACTCTTTAAAAATCCCAAAGCGGCTAAAAAAAATAATGGAACTAAAAAGAGGCAGGGACATTTACCAAAAGCCATGATATATTTAAGTGGCTTTAACTGAATCAAATAAAAACAATAAAATGAATTAACTTTTAAAACAGTTATAAGAAAGAGTAAATTTTAAAATACGCTATATGAAAAATATTCATACACTCTGCCTGTTCTCCCTCCTGTCTTTTTCTAGTGGAATTACACAGGCACAACCATTTCTCGATCTCGGCCAGGTAACATATTGGACCAGCCCGGGAGATAACGGAGATCCTAAGAAATTCAACCAGTTGAGGGCTCAGTTCAATCTGCCAATCATCAATAAAAAAGACAGTAGTGTTTTTTTAATTAATCCTGTCTGGGAAGAAAGGTGGATACAGGCATATGACACATCGCGAAATGTTAACCTAAAAGGCTTGATAACCTGGTTTACCTATACCCGGAATCTTGGAAAGAAATGGTCTCTCATGGTTGCTGCAATTCCGCGCTGGGTTGGGGAACCTTCCGTCCAGTTTAGTGAGGGCTTTCAAATGGGTGGTGCCTTTCTGCTTACGCGTAAGTTCAGGCCGGGGTTTCAACTCAAAGCGGGCATGTATTATAACAAAGAATTTTTTGGGAACTTTTTCCTGCCACTGGTTGGAATCGACTGGCAAATCAATAAAAAGATGGCCATCTTTGGCATACTCCCCGGAAGCCTGACTTTTGAACACAGGGTCATGGATCGACTGGCATGGGGAGGCGCATTCAGGACATTCACCAATTCTTACCGGCTTGTAGAAGGTTCATTAACAGGTTTTGATGACTTCATTCGGATAAATGATATACAACTGGGTATCTACAGCGACTTCTATTTAACCAAGAAAATTGTTTTTAACCTGGAGGCTGGACATACCCTTTTCAGGGAATTCAGCAGCGCCGTTGAAGGAGAGAAGGGCAAAGACAACCTTCATGTATTAGCAGATAAAGACAATTTTTATTTTAAAGCATCACTTCAATACAGGCT
>JAHEEX010000084.1 GCA_024640465.1 Sphingobacteriales bacterium
TGTCAAAATCATCCGGACCGGCCATAACTTCCAGCATCAGTGCTATGTCTTCCACCTGGGTTCCAAAAATGCCGATCTGGTCAAAAGATGAGGCATATGCGATCAACCCGTAACGGGATATCCTGCCATAACCGGGTTTTAATCCAATGATACCACAGAAATCGGCGGGCTGCCTCACAGAACCACCTGTATCACTTCCGAGACTCACCATGCAAAGCCCGGCCTGAACAGCAACCGCAGAACCTCCTGATGAACCTCCCGGAACCCGGCTTTCATCTAAGGCGTTCAGCACATTGCCATAAGCTGAATTTTCATTGGATGATCCCATGGCAAATTCATCGCAATTCAGATTGCCAATAATGATGGCATCTTCCTGCAATAAACGCTCAATGGCAGTGGCACTGTAAATGGAGTGAAACCCTTTAAGCATTTTTGAGCCTGCCGTAACTGTGTGACCGGCATAACAGATAACGTCTTTGATGCCTACAACAACACCAAATAATTTGCCTTTAGGCTTGCCTTCTTTATTGCGAATATCCAGCGCGCGCGCCCTTGTGAGGGCTTCGTCTTCGTAAACCTCTATAAAGGCATTGAGTCTTTTATTTTCGGCTATGCGTGAGAGGTAGTGCTTAACAATGGCCTCGCAGGTAATAGACTGCCTTTCAATTTCTGTATGAAATTGTGCTATGGAATGATGCGCATACAAAGTAAGCAGGATTCTTTTCTTCTGTTTCTAATGGAATCAGGCCAGTGGAGTTGCCAGGTAATTATTTTTTGGTATCGACTTCTTCCATGCCTTCTTCAATTTCTTTTTTGACATTGGTCTTGGCATCATTGAACTCGCGGATGCCACGGCCCAGTCCGCGCATGAATTCGGGTATTTTGCGACCGCCAAAAAGAATCAGGACGGCAAGTACTATCAGGATCCATTCGGTTCCGCCAGGCATGGAAATCAGAAACACACTATTGGGTAACATGGTAATTGTTTTACGTTGAGCAACAAATTTAATAAAATAGTTTCATCACAACCTGCATTATTATTTTACCGGAAATAAAAACGGGAACCAAGGGTTCCCGCCTGTAATACATTGTAATATTTGCTTATTTAACTCTTTTCTCTTTGATCCTGGCACTTTTACCACTGCGGCTTCTCAGGAAGTACAGTTTAGCCTGGCGCACTTTACCCACTTTATTGAGGGTAACTGATTCAATATGAGGAGAAGATACAGGGAAGGTACGCTCAACACCCACACCATCAGAAATCTTCCGAACGGTAAATGTAGCGGTATGGCCTTCGCCCTGACGCTTGATCACATCGCCTTTGAAGCTCTGGATCCTCTCTTTATTTCCTTCCTGGATCTTATAGTTAACGGTAACATTATCACCAGCTTTGAAGCGGGGGAATGCATTATTACCGGAAAGTTGCTCATGGACAAATGCTACAGCAGAATTCATAACATCAATTTTAAGGACGGCAAAGGTATATCTTTTACTTATTATCGCAAAGAAAATTCACAGGTTGAATGAAACCTTTTTCAGTACCGGTAAATCGGAAAGCACCCTGAATCGCCATTAACGGGCTACGTTTACGGCCCTTTTTTCGCGAATTACGGTTACTTTAATCTGGCCGGGGTAGGTCATTTCGGTCTGGATCTTCTGGGCCATATCAAAACTCAGCTTTTCGCTGTCTGTATCGGTCATTTTATCTGCTTCAACAATCACCCTTAATTCACGACCAGCCTGGATCGCATAAGCTTTTTCTACGCCGCCATAGGTCATGGCAAGGTTTTCCAGGTCCTTAATACGCTGGATATATTGCTGCATGATTTCTCTCCTGGCTCCCGGCCTTGCCCCACTGATGGCATCACAAGCCTGGATGATGGGGGAGATCACATATTGCATCTCCGTTTCATCATGGTGAGCGGCAATGGCATTAACCACAGCTGGGTTTTCACCATATTTTTCCGCCAGTTTGCCTCCTAAAAGTGCATGGCTTAATTCTGTTTCTTCATCCGGAACCTTACCGATATCGTGTAATAATCCGGCCCTTTTAGCCAGTTTAGGGTTCAGGCCGAGCTCAGCAGCCATGATGCCGCAAAGGTTGGCAACTTCCCGGCTATGCATCAGCAGGTTTTGTCCGTAAGAAGAGCGGAACCTCATTTTACCTACAACCCTCACCAGTTCTTTATGTAATCCATGTATACCGAGTTCAATGATCGTTCTTTCGCCAATTTCCATTACCTGTTCTTCAATCTGCTTGCGCGTTTTTTCCACCACTTCTTCTATACGGGCAGGGTGAATACGACCGTCTGCAACCAGTCTTTGTAAAGAAAGGCGTGCGATTTCCCGGCGTAAAGGGTCAAATGAAGATAATACAATCGCTTCCGGTGTATCATCCACAATCAGGTCTACACCTGTTGCAGCTTCAATGGCTCGGATATTACGGCCCTCGCGACCAATAATCTGTCCTTTGATCTCATCACTTTCCAGGTTGAAAACGGTTACCGTATTTTCAATGGTTTGTTCCGCAGCAGTACGCTGTATGGTTTGAATAACAATTTTACGGGCTTCTTTATTGGCCCTTAATTTAGCGTCTTCAATGATTTCCTGCTGCAGGGAAAGTGCCTGTGAATGGGCTTCCTGTTTGAGGCTTTCAATAAGCTGCGATTTGGCTTCTTCAGCAGTTAACCCGGCAATTTTTTCAAGCCTGCGGATATGTTCTTCCTGGTGTTTCTCGAGTTCAGTCCTCTTTTGGTTAATGACCTCAATCTGGCGGTTCAGGTGTTCCTTTATAGAATCATTTTCCTTAATCTGTTTCTCCAGTCCTTCTAGTTTCTGGTTGATCGTTAGTTCCTTTTGCTTGGCCCGGTTCTCAGAATCCCCCAGTTTGCGGTTTTTTTCCAGGACCTCTTTGTCGTGCTCAGCCTTAAGCTGGACAAATCTTTCCTTGGCTTCCAGCATCTTCTCTTTTTTGAGGTTTTCTGCTGTAATATTGGCCTCTGCGATGATCTTCTTTACCTGCTGCTCGGCTTCTTCTACTTGTTTTGCGGTGTTTTTGGCGAAAATGAGTTTACCTGCGATAAATCCCAGGATTAGTGTAATAATGCCCGTTATGATGGGTATAATCAGGGTGCTGTCCATGCTGTTTAAGTTTTTTCTGTTTCACGATATATTGATCCTCTGCAGGCTTGATCCCGTAGCAGGTTGTAACTAACGAAGATACTAAAATGGGCTGACACGGAGAAACTAAAAGAAAAGCCTCTTTGAGACAGCGCTGACATGTTAAAAAGGAACAATTTTAAGGCTCGAGATGGTTGTCAAGCAAAGCTTCCAGGGCTTCCAGCTGTGTACTAACCTGAGTATTGTCGCCCCCGGCATGGTTACTTTGCTGTTCGGTTACAAACCATAAAAGTACCATGGCAATATAGTCCTGCATATCTTTTCCGGCAAAACGTGTTTTAAAATCGATGATCTGGTCGTTGATCAGCTTATTAAGCCGACGTACCTTTTCCTCATCCTTGGAATCTATCCGTACCCGGTAGGTGCGGTCGCCAATGGCAATATTGACCGGAATTAAATCTTGCATGTAATAGTTTTTATGCTATATATTTATACACAGTTTATAAACAGCTGCCACATATCCGCTTTTTCCTTTTGAGAATCCTGTCTGCCTATTCCAAAAATACTGAAGTTACCGTTTCGGAAATCACCCCCCTTTTTATTTCATTAAACAGGAACGTACATGTTTGCCAAACTCAAATCTCCGGTATTCATTGACAGTGTAGTCTTTGAATTTACTCAATCTGCCAATGATTCCATCCGTGCAGTTTTAAAGAACGAACAGGGTTGTGTTTGTAGCCGCCTAGATGCAACGGTTCCGTCCGGACTTACCATGTATAAATGGAATGGACTGAACGATTTGCCTTATGGCGTGTATACCTTGGAATTTACTCAGGGTGATGAAGAGCACCGGGTTAGGATGGTGAAAAGGATTTAACCGAAAAGTGTCATAAAGGGGCCGAATGTTTCGAATAAAATAGCATGAACAATTAAGCCACGGAATACAAGGAAAAACATCCGGATAAACAGCCTGTAACTTTTCTGTATTTGAATTTTTCCAGCTGTTAGTCAGTGTGATCCGTGGCAAAATTTGCCTTCATCCCAAATTATTATACGTAAAGGAATAGTTGTATGGTAGAATAAGAAACGCAAAGATTACTCACCAAGCATGGTGATACAGCGGTCAATCTCTTTTATATAATGATTCAATTGTTTTTGCAGGTCTTTCTTTGCCTGTTCATCTAACTGGCCAGATGTGGCTTTCAGCATATTTAATTGCTGCTCCATCAGCTTTGTTTGTTCCCTGAGTTTGGTTTCTGCAGCGGTTTTCTTTTCGAGCTCTTCTCTAAGCCGCTCATTTTCTTTTACCACCGATCTGTATGCTTTGATCAGCCTGGCAACTTTTGCACCTACCCTTGCAATATGTTCGGCAGTTGGGATCATATTTTATCTGCGGATCTGAGCCTGCAGCTCTTTTTCAAATATAGTGATGATTTTTTGCATCAGTAATTCTACTTCTTCATCTGTAAGTGTTTTCTCTTCGTCACGGAAACTAAAACTCATGGCCATAGATTTTTTACCAGCGCCAACTTTCTCACTTTCAAAAACATCAAAAAGGTTTATCCCTTTCAATTTGGCAATTTTCAACGATGCAACAGCAGCTTCGATCTTTTCGTAGGGCAGGCCCTTATCCACCACAAATGCCAGGTCCCTGTACATCGTTGGGAAGCGCGGTACTTCAATATAAGCCAATTTTACTTTGCTGCTTTGCTCCAGGGTTAGATTCCAGGAAATGTCGGCATACAAAGTTTCCTGCCGGATATCAAAACGGTCCAGGCGCTTTTTATTTACCTGTCCGATATGCACCAACACCTGTTTGTTGATCGAACCTTCCAGGAAGAATTCCATGTGCGGGTTCTTAACAAGTGTATAAACCGGTTCGGGTAAACCCAATTGAGTGAATAATACCCTAATGATCCCTTTTACATAAAAGAGGTCAGTATTTTCCTGTTTTTGTTTCCAGGAATCTGTTGATTTCTTACCGGTGATGAATAATGCCAGGTGATCTTCTTCGGTATATTTTCCTGGTGCTTCTGTTTTATATGTTTTGCCAAATTCAAATAAGTGCAGGTTGTTGTTTTTTCTGTTCAGGTTGTGTGCAAGGCTTTGCAAGCCGGTTTCCAGCATCGAAGGCCGGAGGATATCCAGTTCGGCGCTGAGATTATTCATCATTTTAACTGAATTCTGCAACTCAGCTTCATTATAAAATGCGCTATTGGTAATGGAGTTATTCAGCATTTCACGGAATCCCATACCCGCAAGTATACCCGACATTTTTTCCCTTAGTGCCTCCTGCTTTCCCAGTGTTTCCGAGGCTGGTGAAAAGCTGATATTGGAAGGAATGGAAATATTGTCAAACCCGTCAATACGCATGATCTCTTCCGCAATATCTGCCGGCAAAGAAATATCTGTTTTATGAAAAGGTACTGCAACGGTAAGTATTCCTTCCTCTTCTTGTAGCATGCCGAATCCAAGCGCCTGCAGAATTTCTTTAACAGTTTCAGGAGAATATTTTTTACCGCTCAGTCTTTCCAGGTAGGCATATGAAATGCTAACTTCAACAGGTTTGCGGGGAAAAGGATATACGTCTGTCACTTCGGATGCAATTTGTCCGTTTGCATGCCGGCAAATCAGCTCTGCGGCTCTTTTTAGAACATCCACTGTCTGGCTGATGTCTACCCCTTTTTCAAAATGGGTGGCTGCATCGGTGCGCAGGTTATGCCGGAAAGAACTTTTGCGGATTCCGGCAGGATTGAACCAGGCGCTTTCCAGGAAAACATTATTTGTTTCATTCGATACCCCGCTATGCAAACCGCCAAATACTCCTCCGATACACATTCCCTCACCCTTGCCATTGCAGATCATAAGGTCCTCCGCATCGAGTTTTCTTTCTTTTTCATCCAGTGAGATAAATGGGGTGCCTGTTGGAAGGTTCTTTACAATGATCTTTTGCCCTTCAATACGATTAGCGTCAAAAGCGTGAAGGGGTTGACCTGTTTCATGCAGGATATAATTGGTGATATCAACGATGTTATTTATTGGCCTTAGGCCGATGGCTTTTAATCTTTGCTGCATCCAAAGTGGGGAAGCACCTACCTTAACGCCGGAAATGCTTACACCGGAATAGCGGGGGCAGGCTTCAGGATTTTCTATACTAACGGAAACGGGTATACTATTATTATTTTCCGGCAAACTTACCTGTAAAGGAGATTTAACGGCAACATTGAGTTGTTCATGGTGATTCAGCCATGCACAAATATCACGTGCCACCCCAAGATGGCTCATGGCATCACTCCGGTTTGGGGTTAGACCTATGGATATTACTTTATCTGAATAAGGTTTAAAAAAAGCTGCTGCCGGGCTTCCGATAGCAACATCCTCCTTAATGACCATGATACCCTCATGTGAATCACCCAGCCCGATCTCATCTTCAGCACAAATCATTCCATGGCTTTCCACCCCGCGGATCCTGGCAATACGCATGGTCATAGGCGGATTTGATTTTGGATAAATGGTTGTGCCAACAGGAGCCACCACAACGGTTTGACCTGCGGCAACATTGGGCGCACCACATACTACCTGAAGTGGTTCCCCATTTCCTATATCTACCCTGGTCAGGGATAATTTATCAGCATTTGGGTGTTGGGTAACTTCCAGTACTTTCCCTATGATCAGTCCTTCCAGACCGCCTTTCACTTCTTCATAATCATCAAAGCTTTCCACTTCCAGTCCGATAGCGTTCAGAATCCGCGACAGTTTTTCCGGTACCACCGGAACAGGCAGATATTCCATCAGCCAATTATAGGATAAAATCATAAGGGTCCTGTAAATTTCGGGCAAAGATAATATCCCTGCAGGTATTAGCGGCAGACAATGCAAGAGAGCTGCCGGAATCAGTCCCGGAGCGGCTTTTATTCTGCCAAAACGGGTATTTTTTTCGAAAAACCCATACTGTAGTTATGTACAACCTGCCAAAAAAATCGAAACAAAAACTTTAGCACAACAATTGTGGATTACCTTGCACATCCCGTGCTATTTTTTTTTAAATTGTGTAAAGCCTCCAATATCTGGTGGATAAAGCTCGAAAAACAGTGGAAAACCTGTGTATCTGCTGTGTGTAACTATAGATAAAAAAAAGTACCCCGGGGTAATTTTTTGATATTTACATTCGCTCTCCTGTTTGCAGATAACATTATGGTAACATGCAACCAGGAGAAGGAAATGGCGGGTTTTAGAGCATCGAATTAAGGGTTTTTACGTGAAAAATTAGTGAAACAGATCCATGGAATTAACAAACTTAAATAGGGACAGGAAAAACAGGAGAAAAAATTCGCCCGAATTAAATACCCTTGTCTTTGGCAAGATCCCCCCTCAATCAAGAGAGCTGGAAGAAGCCGTTCTGGGTGCCATCATGCTGGAGAAAAACGCGTTTGATAACGTGGTGGAAATTTTGAAACCGGAGTGTTTTTATATAGATGCAAACCAGCGAATTTTCATGGCAATGATGGCTTTGGCAGCAAAGTCAATGCCTATAGATCTGTTGACGGTTGTTGAAGAACTTAAATTCAGGGAGGAACTGGACATTATCGGCGGGCCTTTTTATGTTTCAAAGCTCACCAACGCGGTGGTTTCTTCTGCTAACATTGAAGCGCACTCGAGGATTATACTCCAGAAATTCATACAGCGCGAACTGATCCGCATTAGCGGTGAGATCATTGGCGATGCTTATGAAGATTCAACAGATGTATTCGACCTGCTGGATGAAGCAGAAAGCAAACTTTTTGAGATCACCAATAATCACCTGCGCAAGAATTTCGATTCTATCGATGTGGTGATCATGAAAACCATACAGCGTATAGATGATATGCGTAGCCGGCAGGAAGATGTAACAGGTGTGCCCAGTGGCTTTGCTTCACTCGACCGGGTAACTTACGGCTGGCAGAATTCGGATCTGATCATTCTGGCAGCAAGGCCTTCTGTAGGTAAAACCGCATTTGCGCTTAACCTTGCCCGTAATGCAGCGTTACATCCTACTAAACCAACGGCTGTGGCCATGTTCAGCCTGGAGATGAGCTCGAGCCAGCTCGTTCAGCGTATCCTCTCGGCTGAAAGTGAGATATGGCTGGAGAAGATCGCCAGGGGTAGGATGGAAGAACATGAAATGCAGCAGTTGTATAAAAAAGGTATTCAGCGCCTGTCTACAGCCCCCATCTTTATAGATGATACGGCAGCTTTGAACATTTTTGAACTCCGTGCAAAATGCAGGCGGCTCAAGAGCAAACACAACGTGGGGCTCATCATTATCGACTATCTCCAGCTTATGAGTGGTACCAGTGAAAACCGCAATACCAACCGTGAACAGGAGATCAGTACCATTTCCCGAAACCTTAAAGGGCTGGCCAAAGAATTGCAGGTTCCCATAATCGCATTGAGTCAGTTAAGCAGGGAAGTGGAGAAAAGAAAAGAAGGAAATAAAATTCCACAACTGAGTGACCTTCGTGAATCAGGCGCCATCGAACAGGATGCGGATATGGTTATGTTTTTATACAGGCCTGAATACTACGATATCACCAGTAACGAGTTTGGGGAAAGCAATAAAGGTGAAACACATGTTAGAATAGCCAAACACAGGAACGGTTCCCTGGAAAATATCAAACTTAAAGCCCTGTTGCATATCCAGAAATTTGTAGATGCCGATGAAGGTGATTTCAGCGGACTGGGTATGGGATCCGGAAACTGGAAACCTGTTCAGGAAGAAGGCAGCCCTAAACTTTTCATTCAAAAGGGTAGTAAGATGAATGATATGGGCGATGAGGATACGCCTTTTTAACCCCTAAGTAATTAAGCGCGCAAAGAAATTGATGGAACTTCCATTCTTTTATCTCGCTGAGATTCCTCCTGCCGCCAAAGAATTGGTTTTGCCGGAAGAAACATCCAAACATGTTGTTTCCGTTTTGCGCATGCAGGAAGGCGATGAACTTCAGCTAACAAATGGTCAGGGCACCATTGTAAGGGCAATCATAGATAAAGCACATAAAAAAAACTGCATACTACATGCCGCAGAATTCATACAGTCTGTTGACAGCCGAAAGCCGGTTACACTGGCAATTTCACTCTTAAAGAATCCAAGCAGGTTTGAATGGATGCTGGAGAAGGTAACCGAAATAGGTATACGTTCTGTAATTCCGCTTATAAGCCATCGCACGGAAAGGCAGCATTTCAGGGCAGACAGGATGAAGAATATCATGGTCAGCGCCATGTTGCAGTCGCAACAGTCATGGCTACCTGAAATTATGGAACCCGTTTCCTTTGCCGGGGTAATTAAAATGCATGGTTATGGAAATAAACTCATAGCCCATTGCCTTCCGGAGGATAGAACAACACTGAGGCCGGAAATAGACAAAACAATATCATCCATTATCTTAATTGGCCCGGAGGGCGATTTCACACCTGCAGAGATCAGTGATGCGCTTGAACTTGGATATAAACCCGTAACACTGGGGGATACCAGGTTGAGGACAGAAACTGCCGGTGTAGTGGCCGCTACTTTACTTTCAATACATTAACCGCTTTAGTAAAATAAATGGAAAATCGATCCCGCATAGGCGGGAGAAAATCGAAAATAAAATACAGCAATAGCAAGGGTATTTATTAAATCCAAGGTCATTGTTACCAACTTCCTTATTCCTTATTTCTAATTCCTTATGTCTTATTCCTACCTGGCCTGATCATCATAAGGCGTAGGATATGTATCCGGCCGGGTAACAGGTAACTGTGGCTCACGCAATTCAACCGGTTTCTTGGCCTTGTCTCTTTTGCGCATCCATAAGTTGAGCAACTCCACACCAAAGGAAAATGCCATGGCAAAATAGATATATCCTTTGTCGATATGGCTGCCATGTACCGGCTCCAGGCCTTCAAAGAACAAACTGAAGCCAACCATCAGCAGGAACGCCAGGGCGAGCATTTTCAGGGTTGGATGTTTATGAATGAAATGGGAGATTTTTTCTGAGAAAAAGAACATGATGATCATAGCTATAACTACAGCAACCATCATGATTTCAACGTGCTTTGCCATGCCTACTGCAGTAATGATACTATCGAATGAAAATATCATATCCACCAGGATAATCTGGGCCATTACTCCGCCAAATGCTGCAGCACCATTTATATTATTATTGTTTCCACTCATGCCTGGTTCTTCGTCTCCCTCAAGCTTTGCATGAATTTCTTTTACAGTTTTATAGATCAGGAAAAGACCACCTACAAACATGATTACATTGCGCAGGTTAAAACCAATGTGTTTATCTCCCCAGTTCAGGCCGAACAATTCCCTGCTGCCGTTATTAACCAGCCATCCCAGGGCAAGCAATAATAAAATCCGCGCGGTAATTCCGGCAAACATCCAAATACGCCTCGCCAGGTTTTTCTTACTATCGGGTAAACGCCCCATCAGGATGGAAACGAAAATTACATTGTCGATACCCAATACGATTTCAAGTACTGCCAGGGTAATAAGGCTTATCAATGAGTCAATTGTCAGCAGATGTTCCATGAAAGAAGAAATTATTAATCAATGCTAAAATAATATATGTCAGATTAACCCAGTACAGATTTTTTTAGCTGTAGCAGGCCCTTCATAAATAAATCCGGTCCAAACCTGTACAAGGCAGGCCCCGGCAATCATTTTTTCTTTTGCATCAGCTGCCGTAAAAATTCCTCCACTGGCAATAATGGGTAATTTGCCGCCTGTTTTCCCGGCGATGTATGCCACAACTTCGGTTGATCGTTTACGTAGAGGAGCACCGCTTAAGCCCCCTGCTCCAATTTTTTCAGCTGTTTTTACTGATGATAGAGACAACAACTTTCTGTCGATGGTTGTATTGGTGGTAACCAATCCATCAAGTGCTACTTCATTCGCCAGGTCAATGATATCATCGAGCTGTGTGTTGGTGAGGTCCGGTGCTATTTTAAGCAATAGTGGTTTACGTGCAGGCTTATTGTTATTGATAGATTGCAAATGAGACAATATCCTGCTCAGGGCATCTTTTTCCTGCAGGGCCCTGAGGCCGGGTGTATTAGGTGAACTCACGTTGACAACGAAGTAGTCTACATAATCAAAAAGCGACTGGAAGCATTTTTCATAGTCCTTCCAGGCATCTTCATTTGGGGTGTCTTTATTCTTCCCGATATTTCCCCCAATGATCAGTCTTCCTTTAGTGCCGGGAGGGTTAAGGTTGCGCCATTCGCGTAATCTTTCTGTAATTTTTTTAGCTCCATCGTTATTGAATCCCATCCGGTTGATAAGGGCCTTGTCTGCCGGAAGCCTGAATAATCGTGGCTTTTCATTACCAGACTGTGGCCTTGGTGTTACCGTTCCGATCTCCACAAATCCAAATCCCATAGCGGATAATTCCCTCAGGTAAAGGGCGTTTTTATCAAAGCCGGCGCCCAGTCCAACCGGGTTGGTGAAATCCAGGCCGAAAACGGATGTATGTAATCCGGCATTTTCAAATGTGAAAAGCCGTTTTATCAGTCTGCGAATAATGCCGATACTGCAGAAAAAACGAAAAATGCCCATCGAGAAATAATGGACCTTTTCTGCGTCAAACAAGAATAATATCGATCTTAACAGGTTGTACATGGCGGTGCGAAGATAAAGATTGCAGCGTTGCGACACTTGGCTTCTTTGATCATTGTCTGAACCATGATTTGGGGGATTTTAGGGATTTATGAGATCAATTCTCAATACACTGAAACACAGGTACAATAAAGTATGCGGCGGCTGTTCATCCCCTGAATCATATATCCCCCCAAATCGTGGTTCAGACAATTACCGGGTAAAAATCAAACTGGTTGTTGATGCAACTAGTTTCAAAATAAACGCTTATCTTTATGCTGATCAGCGTTCTTTTAGCCCACAGAGGGCCACAGAGAATATGGAGGTCCACGGAGAAAAAATTCTCTGGGGTTCTCAGTTTTGCTCCGTGGTTCTCTGCGGCCTGAGTTTATTATTTATTAAAATTTATCTTATGCAGGAAGCTTATATCGTGGCGGGATACAGAACTGCCGTCACCAAATCTAAAAAAGGCGGATTCAGGTTTACACGTCCGGATGATCTGGCAATAGATGTAATAAAAGGGTTGCTGGCCAGCGTTCCACAACTGGATGCAAAGCGGGTGGATGATGTGATCGTAGGAAATGCTGTTCCGGAAGCAGAGCAGGGATTACAGGTTGGTCGGATCATTGCCGCGCGTGCGTTAGGGCACCAGGCACCTGGTGTTACGATTAACCGGTACTGTGCATCCGGCCTTGAGGCAATTGCCATGGCTACTGCCAAGATAAGGACCGGGATGGCAGAATGCATTGTTGCAGGTGGAGTAGAGAGTATGAGTATGGTTCCAACAGCAGGTTGGAAAACTGTTCCTGCTTATTCCATTGCCCAGGATGAACCGGATTATTATCTGAGTATGGGACTAACTGCCGAAGCAGTTTCCAAAGAATATAATGTAAGCCGTGAAGACCAGGATATGTTTTCCTATAATTCGCACATGAAAGCCATGCATGCCATCGAGCAGGGCCACTTCAAAGCGGGCATACTACCTATCACGGTTGAAGAAGTGTTCCTCGATGAAAAATCAAAGAAGCAGAAAAGAAGTTTTGTGATCGATACCGATGAAGGTGTACGTAAGGAAACTACACCTGATGCACTGGCCAAACTCAAGCCTGCATTTGCGCTGGGCGGAACAGTAACTGCAGGTAACTCATCACAAACAAGTGATGGTGCCGCATTTGTAGTAGTCATGAGTGAAAGGATGGTAAAGGAACTCGGGCTCAAACCCATTGGTCGACTGATAAACTCCGCTGTTGCCGGAGTAAATCCACGAATCATGGGTATTGGTCCGGTTGAGGCAGTGCCCAAAGTGTTGAAACAGGCCGGAATGTCTTTGGCAGATATTGATCTTTTTGAATTAAATGAAGCATTTGCTTCTCAGGCGCTTGCTGTTATCCGAACCCTTGATCTTGATCCGGCAAAAGTAAATATCAATGGAGGTGCTATAGCACTCGGTCATCCGCTGGGATGTACCGGCTGTAAACTTACCGTCCAGATATTGAATGATATGAAACGATTGCAGAAGAAATATGGCATTGTAACGGCTTGCGTGGGGGGTGGACAGGGTATTGCAGGGATTATCGAATATATTCCCTGATGATGAATGAATTATAAAATATTTTCTACCAATACCCTGGAATTACCAGGGTATTTTTTTTAGTAGATTAATACCGTAAATCTACTTTTCAATCTTATTTTTTTACTTTATGGCGCCCTATGGCAACGTTTTTGTAAGTTCTTTAAACCATTGACCATAAATCCGGTCAATTTAAGTTGCAAAGTTGCGTTTAGAATGTGTTAAACCAAAAACAGGCTTATGGACAGACGATCATTCCTTGCTGCCAAAAAGACTCCCAAACAGGAAGCTATTCCTGCAAAAGCGGCCAGGATTATTACATCAGGACTTATTCCTTATACCGGAGCCTGGACAATAACAGAAGTAAATCATTTATTGAAGCGCACCATGTTTGGCGCAACAAAAAGCGATATCAATTATTTTCTTACCCGAACGATGTCTCAGGCAGTGGATGAACTACTCAATCCTGTTGCACCAATGCCAGCTCCACCATTAAAAAATTATGCAGATACAAATACACCTGCCGGCGATCCCGACCTGGGAATAGCCGCTGGTCAGACCTGGGTTAATACACATACACTGGATGGTGGGGTGCAAAGTAACCGAAGAACTTCTTTTCGTTCCTGGTGGATGGGTGTTATGATCAACCAGGACAGGAGTATCCGCGAGAAAATGACCCTTTTCTGGCACAATCATTTTTCTAC
>JAHEEX010000085.1 GCA_024640465.1 Sphingobacteriales bacterium
CATCAAACGGAATTAGGATTATGATGGTACTCTAATTCCCGTTTTAGGGCCAAATTAACACTTTCCGGTCAAGATTCAATGAATCTTGACATACCCAAATGTTCCTTTCTCCGGACTTCCTCAGGATGACTGTATTTTCAATCCTTCGATTTGAAATGAAAGAAATATCCAATTTGTAAAATTCAGTTTCTACTTCAATTATCTTTTTTGCTGAACAATTATTTATTAATATGAAAAAAAGTTACTTACTCTTAATTTGTGTTTTGTCCGGATCACTGCTTTTAGCCCAGGAAAAAAAAATACTTGACTCCATTAATTTCTATGGGGCATTACCTATTCAGGTAGCCATCTTCGACAAAAAATTTGAACTTCAGGAAAACGGTCCGTTAATTGGTACTGAATTGTACCGTAAACTCCCACAAGGATGGTCGGTAAATGCAAAACTTGAATTTGGTTTGCATTTGATCAATGGTACAAATTTCAATAACAGTGCCAATACAAGCGCTGATTTTATTGCCAACCCATTTTTGAAAAAGGATGTTTTTTCTTCCAGGCTTGCCTATTTTGGGATAGGACATGAAAAGTATGGGTCTCTGACATTTGGCAAACAATGGGGTGTATATTATGATATTGGTGGGTATACTGATAATTTCAGTTTGTTTGGCGGATCAGCCAATGGAATCTACGCCGGCGGAACAGATGGCGGATGGAAAGGAACCGGCCGTGCAGATAATGCAGTAGTCTATCGGAACAAGATTGGCCCAATTGAATTAGGTGTGCAGTCGCAACTATTCAGCGGAGAAAACAGTTATGGTGTTTCCTTACAATATCATTCAAAATTTGGGCTAAGCATTGGAGCCTCTTATAATGACGGTGCTGTTATTTCACCGGTTGATAAGTTTGTAGTTGATATTGGCAGCCGCACCACTAATTTTATTGCAGGTGTTAAATATGAAAAGGAAAAATATTATGGAGCTTTTACCTTTTCTGCAAATGATGATGCTATAGTACTGGTTGATACGGCGAAAGCAGTTAGTTTCCCAACATATGGTTATGAACTTTCACTGGGATATTCCCTGAATGAAAAATGGTCTTTTGAAGGAGGTTTTAACCTGATAAACGAAAGGGAAAGCCGCACGGTTTTCCTGGGGGATTATTATTTATTTCATTTGATCCTCGGCGCCAACTATCATATTACGCCTGAAACAAAATTGTATTTAATGACCCGGTTCAGCAGTTCAAATAATTCGGAATATGTTGATGATGTGAATGCCTTTGTATTCGGGTTTAAGTATGATTTTAATTTTGGCTGGAAAAGGCAGGAGAAATAAATAGTTATCTCTTTCCTGAATTTTTTTATTTGCACACAAGTTCTTTGAAAATGATATTTACAAGAATGCCGCTCCTCCGGAGCTTGAATACATTATGCATGGCTTTTCTACAAGAATATCGCTCCTCCGGAGCTTGTAAACAAAACGCAGAATTATATAAATGTCTTTTAGCTCCGGAGGAGCGACATTCTTGTAGCACGATGTTGTTCCTGCCTTTTAGCTCCGGAGGAGCGACATTCTTGTAGCATGATGTTGTTCCTGCCTTTTAGCTCCGGAGGAGCGACATTCTTGTAGTTGTAGCAAAATCAGATTGTTGCCTTTGAGCTCCGGAGGAGCGGCATTCTTGTAGCACATTTCAGAGAGGCCGTAACAATTTTAAAATGCAATAAATGCATTATTTGTTATTGGCATCCCGTAAACAACAGGAGAAGATTCTTTTAATAAAAACATTGAATCGATAAATGATATTCTTTAATTACTCAACACATTAATATTATAAATTTTAAAACCCACATCACATGCTCAACGATAATTTGCTCGATAATAGTCCCGGTTGGCTGATCTTTTTTGGGATGCTCATTTTAATGATCGTTGGAAATTATTATGGATATAAATTAGGCATTTGGCATAAAAAAAGAATGCCGGAGGCTAATGACACATCCAATGGAGAACTTATGGGTGCCATCTTTGGTGTGCTGGGATTCACCCTGGCATTTCTGTTCGGAATGTCATTGACTAGAATGGAACATAAAAAAGAAATTGTGATGGAAGAAGCCAGTGCCATTTTAACTGCATATGAGAATGCGCAGTTTCTGCCCGAACCACATAAAAGCCAAACCTCACGGATGATTCGCGACTATGCCGGCTTGAGATATGAGCTTGCAACCAAGGCCAGAGAGGAAAGAAATATGCAATCTCTTCAGGAAGGCATTCTTTTATGTGAACGCATACAGGATTCTCTTTTAAGAGAAGGTATGGCGGCTAGCAAAATTCCCGATTCGGAAGCATCCTCATTTATTCAATCAGTTTCCAGTATCATCGATGTAAACATGCGGAGGATACATAATGCTACGGGCGACCGCATACCACGGTCATTAAAAATATTGATGTATGTAATGTCGCTTTTGGGATTAGCAGCCATTGGCTATAGTTCCGGTTTAAAAGGGGGCCGTTCTTTAGTTGCTAATTTTATATTGGTGATTGTATTTGCTACGATCATTGGAATTATACTTGATATGGACCATCCGGCGAATTCATTGTTCAAAATCAGCCAGCAACCGATGAAGGATGTGTTGAGAAGGATTGGGACGATGAGATTGTAAGAAAATACATTAACCGCAAAGGCGCAAAGATCGTAGAGGATTCTTTGCGCCTTTGTGGTTAAAAACCATCAATGTGTGCGTATTTGAGGTATTTCTACTTTAATCCAAATAGTGTAAGATCCGCCCTGCCATTCAGGACACCCTGGGTATCATACCAGAACTCAACCGATTTTAGTTTTCTTTTCCCTCCTTTTAATTCTATCACCCTGCTCTCTCCTCCCTGAGGGATACTAAAACGGGTCTCTATATTTTCCGGCGCGCCGCCATCATCGTACCGAACAATCATCCGGACAATTGTCAAAGGAGCATCTGTTACCTTAAACTTGATCCTGCGGAAAAAATCATACGGACCACTTATGAAAAAAGCATCATGATCAGCAGTGAATTTTGCCTGGGTAGTTCCCAGTAAGCGCCATGTCCCTGCATTCCCCTGACGGGGTTGTGACACAACCTGCGCCTGTATTTTACTGGTCGCAACAATCAATATGAACAGAAATACAATTTTCGGGAATATGCTTTTATTCATTGTGTTACTTTTAAATTATAAAAATTATTTACCTTCTTCAACCTGCACTACCTCATATTTATCCTTGCCATCAACCTTTACCGGTGCATAATAAGTTTCCCCGATCTTAACATAGGTCTGATCGCCGATCTTCACTTCCTGCCCGCCTTCAGGCAGGTTTTGTACAGTAGCACCTGCTGGCGGAGGAACTACTACATATTGCTGACCGTTTTTTTCATAATAAGCACCACCATAATAATAGTTGGTAGTATTATTTACCACAACTGTTTCATGGCCTGATGGAATGGTTGTAAAAGTACCACCAACCGGAGCCTGGACTACGGTATATCCGCTATTTGCCGGCTGATACCAAACACCCTGGTCGTAATGGTACTGTGCATTATTTACACTCACAATGATGGCCGTTGTTGCCAGCGTGGCTACAAAGAATCCCCATGGATGCCAGACCGGCCCCCAATAAAAAGGCGTATATGGATGATAGGTATATGGGTGATAACAGTAATAACTTCTGCCGCCCCAGTAATATGGAGGGCGGGTGTAATAATTCAGATTATTAGTACGCACCACGGTGTTGCGGTTATTCTGTACGTTTATGTCTTTGCTATTATCGATGTTGATATTTACATTTTTGCTGCTGTTATCAATATTGACATTATTACCACTTACATTATTAACCGTATTCCCACTCACATTTTTATTACCGGAATTCTGGACATTCGTTGCGCTACGGTCTGTTGTAGCTGTTTTAGAACTGGCTGTACCTGTGGAAGGTTTTGTGGTTGTATTTGAAGTTGCCGGTTTTGTTGTTGCTGTTTTCGTTGATGCTTTAGAGGTAGTTGCTGCTGCAGGTTTAGCGGCAGTTTTTGTACCGGCTTTTCTTTGCTGTGCATTAATTTCGGATGGTAAATTAATCGCAGCGATTAATATTATTAGTATTGTAAACCAACTTGATTTTTTCCCGATTTTCATGTGATTATTTTTACTGCTTTAAAAAATGTTCATTAATTGTTTACACCTGCCATTTCCCAAAGGCGGTCGAGATTTGGATTCAGGATAATATCCGTGCGCCTGTTCTTAGATTTACCTTCAGCTGTTTCATTGCTGGCAATGGGTTTATACATGGCACGGCCGCCGCTAATGATGCGTGACGGATCAACATTATTTTCATCGCGCATTACCCTTACAATGGCGTTTGCCCTTTCTGTTGACAACGACCAGTTATCAATAAAACCAGATTTTACCGGAACATTGTCGGTATTACCTATAACATAAATGGAAACAGCCGGAAAATCCTTTACCACATCAGCAATCACAGCAAGTGCCTGCTTACCTTCCCAGCCCACCGATGTGCTGCCGCTTTTAAACATTAACTGGTCTTTCATGGCAATATGCACCAACCCGTTCTTGTAGTACACATCGATTCCCGCGTTATTGAATTTTGCCAGTGCAGCATCAATGTTGGCATATATCTTACGAATGGACGTTCCCTGTTCCGCAAGGGCATTGTTCATCGCCTTGATATTATTACTAAGGTTCTCTTTTACAATGCGGCATTCCTGTGCATCTTTGTTAAATGATATATTCTCTTCCTTTAATTCACTGATCAGTTTTTGATTTTCTGCAGCTTGTTTATTCAGTCCATCTACCTGGCTGTTTAGTGCCTGGATTTGGGCATTTGCGGTATCGAGTTTCTTACTGGTACCACAGGATAGCATAAACAGTATAGATGCGAGAATAGACATTTTAATTAAACCTGATTTCATATTGTTGTTTTAAAAATTTCAAATTGTCTGGGGCATTCAGATACTAAAAAATTACCCTCGGATTAAACGCCTTATTTAACTGCCGGCTTAATTTTTTTTGTATTCACATAAGTGAAATTCAATGCTACCCTGAACATATTGGAACTGGCATCGGTAGGACCACCAGAGAAGATGGTGCCATAGTCGGCATAAGCTCCCAGAAATGGCAGGAACTGATACCCTATACCTGCTCCACCACCAAGCATGTTCTGCTTATTGTTGTTTTCAACACCATCGGTTGTAGTGGTTCCACCAAGTCTGTATAAGAGGTTTGCAAATACCCAGAACTTAGGATTAAAATTATGCGACAAGTGGGTTTCTAAACTGAAAATAGGTGCCTGCTCAATCTTATCTGCACGGGTTCCTCTTGGAGGTTCGTTATTATTTCCAAACAACATAACGGATGGCGAAATCTCCAGCCAGGTAGCCTTCTTCAGGTTCTGGTTTAAAGGAATGGCCATTGGCAGTCCAATTTGGTATGTGGGGCGATTGGTTCCCATATTCAATGCTTTATTTTGATCATAACTACCCGAATACCAAAAGCGAAGTTCTCCAAACAAAGAGAACTCCATAGGCTTTTTCATATAGCTGTATACATCAACTGCGGGCGCACCAAGAAGTCCAACTTTCAAATCAATAAAGCCATCAGAAAAACCACTCGTGCTGATAGATGTTACAGGCAAGGGTATTACGGGTGGTACTTCCAATGCAGATGCAGAAACGGAGCCCGGATTAACCATTACAGACAACTGTGCAAAGCGTCCGCCCAATGAAAAAGTACGATACAACGTGATCGGGAATACATTTATTTTTACTTCCGATTTTGGAACCAGGATGGTACCTGTTGCGTTCAAATTCTGATTCATACCCAGCCATCTGGCGTTGACGGCCCATACATCTTTAGGCAAGAGTATGAATGACCTCGGTCCATCGCCCTGCGCAAATGAAGAAGCAGAACTTATCAAAAGCACAAAAAATACCAGATTCAATTTAAAGCTCGATTTTTTCATTTCTCCGTTTTTATTTTAAAAAAAAGTGTTACTGTGTTTTGTATTATTTCGATTTCATTAATCGAGGTGATGACCAGCTGCCATTCAATGCTGCTTCCTTTGGCCAATATAACCTCAACACAATCATGAATTTTCCAGAAGGTGCTGGCAGCCAATTGGCTTCTTTTGCTTTGCCTGGAGATTCATGTTGCACATGTATAGTAAAACCCCCATCCGCATTTTTCTTCAATTGAGAAAGCATGGGTGAATTGATCAGGTACCTGTTGATCGGATTCTTTGTCAATAAACTGGATGGCAGCTCATACATTGTAAGCGACCAGAAAGCATTGACAGGTGGTACCGAATTTTTACTGAATGTAAGTGTATACGCATTAGTGCCATCCAATGCTGCTCCTTCATTGTCCAGCGTATAAATGGGATACATCGCTTCTTTTTTGGAGTTACCATAAATGCCAATAATGGCCGCCGCCATCCGGTACAAATAATTATTCTGCAGTTCATCGCGGGTGCCAAAAACGTCCCCTGATGTAACCTGCTTATTATCCATTTTCACTTTAAATTGACCGAACTCTTTCCATGCATCAGCCCGTCCTTCTTCTATGGCAAGTTTAATATCAGGTTTGAGCGCACTGGTATCAAAAGGAACGCCAGGTTTGATACCGATCCTGGAAAATCTTTCTCTTAATTCCTTTTCTGAAGGATGTACAGGACAAAACTGCAACAGGAAATTGAGTACATTGAAATACTCCATTGAAGTTCTCAATGCTGCTCCTCCAACTGGCTTAATAAAGTCAATTGCAGGGGCTTGCTCAGGTCTAGTTGTACCAAGAAAAGCAGATAATGGCTGGACTTTATATTTCCTTTGAATATTCGCTACATTGGGAAGGTCTGCAGGATTGAACAACTGTGTACGAAATATTGCCAGGGCTGTTTGTGTTTCACAAACGATAATCTTTTTTACTCCCCTTGGTAATTCCCCTTTCCAATCAGGCCCTGCAATGAGGTAATTACCACCATCATTACCTGTTGTCCTGCTGCCGAGATATTCAAAATTATGCGTATAGGCATCTATCAACTGAATACTGAAATACCTGTTTTGTTCCATTGCAGGTATGTTTATTACAAAAGGCTCCGTCCTTAAATCAAATCCCACCATTCCATATGGCGTATCAGAATTAGGCGTTTGTACTACTTTATCATCTGCTGTATAAACCCTGGCAGTACTTGACAGTACGTTATAAGGAGCTTTATATTCAGTATTGTCTTTGTCAACAAAATAGGTATACTGGATGCGATAACCATCAATCATCGGGTAGCCGTACATGTAAGCTTCTTTAGCAATTTTACGGGCTTCTTCTGGAGTGATAGCACTGGAATCTGATACCATTGTTGTTCCGAAAGAATTTTGCGCAGATGTTGAGTCAGTATTTTCTCCGTTGCAACTAAAAGATAAATAACATGTCAGAATAAAAAGACAACGATAAATAAACAGCCTGATCATATAATCTTTATTACGTGTTATTTAAATGATAACTATAACGTGTTGTGTTATTAATTTGACAAAAATTGTAATTGCCTGAATTATGAATTCTAAAATACAGGCCACGGAGAGCCACAGAGGTAATAGAGAAAAACAGAGCATTACACATGATATTCTGTGGCCCTCCGTTTTTTCTCTGTGGCTCTCTGTGGGCTAAAAATTTTCATGTTTACTTTTGGTATTTAATTTTATGATAATTTAAACTTTATCAAAAGACTTGTTCCATCATCAGAATCCTACCTGTTCAATACTGCTATAAGATTTCCATGCCGATTTGCTGATAAATTTCCCAACGAGTGCAAAATCACCAATTGTATGTTGTGCTTCCTGGCCTTTTGCCGGCTTCCGATTATCAAATATTTGAACTTCCCGGGTGCTGTTTTTAAATCCGGGAGAAGGAAGCATGTGACGAAGGATTAATACGATCCTGTCTTTATACATCCAGGGCATAAAATTGATACCCATCTCAATTGCTTTGGACCTTGCTTCCTTTGAATCATTGGCCACTACTACATAAACAAAACCATCATTACTTATTTTTAGTTGCTCATCATGCATCGTGATGGATGTATTGTTATATTCATTCCCCTCACTCAAAGAAAAGTAGCGTACATTTTTGGTTGTATCCCCCAACTGAATGGCATGGGTAGGCGCTTTGAACCTTACCACGAGAAGGTCATCTTTTTTTCTCAGCACGGGCATCACTATATAATGATTATCCTTATTGGGATAATTGCCGCTTGAGTTATAATTGAAAGCGCCAATGGAACCCGGATCCGTGTAATGTTTAAAAATCGGCATGGTCATCACTTTGGAGATGATCGGTTCTTTTTCCTGTATGGTGGCAGTGTTGGAGGAGAGCAGTTTCCTTTCCTTACCTGTGATGATTTGGGGATTCGCCATGACCATGTTTTTCAATTTAGCCATGTCTTCGGTGCTCATGGGTGCCACAGGGATACCTGGCAATGCGGGATTCAAAATATTTTTATCTAATAAGTAAATAACCGGCAGGGGTTTATTGGCATATACATTACCATTTGGAAGATAATACCTGAGAAAAACAGAAGCGATTTGAATAGAATCAGGCAGGATGATCTGGTTCTGATATTTACCAGCCAGTTGCTCCGGCATGATATGAATGGTATAGTTGCTTCGATCATCCTCATCCGGGACAATCTCAAAGTCTGCCAATGCTGCGATGCTGCCTTTAGTATAGTCGTTATATAAATTGAAGCTAAAATACCTGGCTTCCGGCATTTTTCCCTTTATTACAATCCCCTGGTCCTTTTTATTCTCCCATCCGTACCTGAAGTAAACAGCATTCTGGTCGGGATAATAGAGGAGGGATGGATCGTTTCCTGCGTAGGGTTTTCCCCAGGAGCTATTCTGACAAAAGGCTGTTTCAAATGCAAACAAGAATATACACTGAAATAATAATGCAAAGAAAAACCTACCTAAAGCAGGAAGGCTTGCCTGATGTGATGGATGTGTGCTCACAGAATTGGTTGAAATAATAATGGTCTTTGGCGATAGCGTTCGCTAAAATACCAAACCACCATTAGTAAGGCCTAAATCAGGGCATTGGTCTTTGTATTGATTTTGCGATAATCAACAAAAAAAGTATATATGTTCATTATTTCCCGAAGATCTCTGAAGGCGTTTTTCCAGTTTTTCTCTTCACTGCTGCAATAAAAGCAGCTCTTGATGTAAAACCGCCCATTTGCCCAAGCACTTCGAGTGTGTATTGAAGGAGTGAATCAGGATTCTTTTCAGTGAAATCAACCAGGTAAGAAATCCGGTTCTCATTTACAAATTCACTAAAGTTCTTTCCATATTCCTGGTTAATGAAGGCCGACAACAAATAAGATGGGATACCCACTTCTTTAGACAGATCCCTGATGGCATATCCTTGTTTTAAGAAAGGTAGATTTTTTGTAAAATGATCTTCAATGATTTTCTTGTAAGCTTCTCCCTGTTCCAGGCTTATGGATTGCTTTTTTGTAATTGGTTCAACTTCAGAAAGAGTGATTGATGGAGTTTCAGGTGCTGGTTGCAATGGGAGCCAGCCTATAAGTCCGTAAAGAATGTTTGGCTTCAAAAGGAGATAAGCACAAATAAAAAATATGGTAAGGGTTACCGTGAGGGTTGGTATTCTGTATTGTTCAAGAAATTTAGTAATCTGTAAGAAGTACCCGATTACAAGAATAAAAAAAGTGGAAGAGAGAATGACCGACAAATATACCAGCCATTGGAAAATTTCTTTGTTTTGATTGATCTTAAGCAACTCACTGTTTCCACTTCTTTTCCAGCGAATCAACATAACATAGGTGGCAATGATGATACACAAACTATAGCCCATTCGTAAAATATATCCGATACCAGGCGGAAGTAAGCCTTCTGATTCCTTAGTTCCGAAAGATTTGCTTTCCAGGGCTTTTTCTATAATTACCATTTTTTCTGATGCCGGTAAGAGATAAAAGGGTATGAATTGCGCTGTATAGAGAATGGCTGGAATAAAAAATAAAATATCCCATGTCTTGAAGCGGTATGCCTGTTCCAGTGAAGATCTTACATAAATATAAGTAAGCGGGGCTACACATAAACTCATAAAAACGGGAGTGCGGTAAAGATGTGGAAACCGGGTAAATTCTTTTGATATGTAAAGCAGGTAGCCAAACAATGGATAAGAGATACAGAAAAGTATGGCTGCCAGGATACGGGGAGTGAATGATTTATCCCTGTTGGAAACATAGAGAATAATAGAGACTACAAAACCTAACAAACAAAAGAAGCCAACGAGTACGAATAACCAGTTTGTGTGTTCGTTCATGGTAGTTAAAAAAACAGCTAAAGTACGAATCAATAGCACAAACTTTTCTGATAGGGCATAATTTAACCGCAAAGCAACAATGAGTGCTAATATTGGGGCATAAAAAAACCCCATCGAAATAAATCGACGGGGTTAAATGAATATGGCACCTACCTACTCTCCCGGGCCGCAGCCCAGTACCATCGGCCATGAGGGGCTTAACTACTCTGTTCGGTATGGGAAGAGGTGAACACCCTCGGCAAAAGCACCATAAGAAGCTAAAACAGTAGACAGTAGACAGTTGACGGTTGACAGTTAACAGGAGGCTGTTGACTGACGACTGGTGACTGGTGACTGGTGACTGCTAATAATGTCATATTGGGAAGTTGTAAAAAGAGGAACAATTAAAAAAAATTAAAGCTTACGGGCAATTAGTACTACTCGACTTTAGTGTTACCACTTTTACATCTGTAGCCTATCAACGTCATAGTCTTTGACGACCCTTAAAAGGAAACTCATCTTGAGGAAGGTTTCACGCTTAGATGCTTTCAGCGTTTATCCTGCCCGTACATAGCTACTCGGCACTGCACCTGGCGGCACAACCGATACACCAGCGGTACGTACGACCCGGTCCTCTCGTACTAAGGTCATGTCCTCGCAATTTCCTAACGCCCACCACAGATAGGGACCGAACTGTCTTGCGACGTTCTGAACCCAGTTCACGTGCCACTTTAATCGGCGAACAGCCGAACCCTTGGGACCTTCTCCAGCCCCAGGATGTGACGAACCGACATCGAGGTGCCAAACCTCCCCGTCGATATGAGCTCTTGGGGGAGATCAGCCTGTTATCCCCGGAGTACCTTTTATCCTTTGAGCGACGGCCCTTCCATACAGAACCGCCGGATCACTTTAGCCTGCTTTCGCACCTGCTCGGCTTGTAGGCCTCACAGTCAAGCACCCTTATACTAATGCGCTCTGCGTACGATTACCAACCGTACTGAGGGTACCTTTGCGAGCCTCCGTTACTCTTTAGGAGGCGACCACCCCAGTCAAACTACCCACCATGCACTGTTTCCCGTCAGGGATTAGACTCTAAGTATCAGAAGGTTGGTATTTCAACGTTGTCTCCACGGCACCTGGCGGCACCGCTTCGCAGACTCCCAACTATGCTACACATCTGAGACTCAAAATCAATGCAAAGTTGTAGTGAAGGTTCACGGGGTCTTTCCGTCCCGTGGCGGGTAACCGGCATCTTCACCGATACTACAATTTCACCGGGCTCGTGGAGGAGACAGTGTCCAACTCATTAGACCATTCGTGCAGGTCGGAACTTACCCGACAAGGAATTTCGCTACCTTAGGACCGTTATAGTTACGGCCGCCGTTTACTGGGGCTTCAGTCAGGAGCTTTGTCTTGCGACGAACACCCTTCCTTAACCTTCCAGCACCGGGCAGGTATCAGGCTCTATACGTCATCTTTCGATTTTGCAGGGCCCTGTGTTTTTGTTAAACAGTTGGTTGGACCATTTTACTGAGACCACCCATAAGGTGGTACGCTTTATCCCGAAGTTACAGCGTCAATTTGCCTAGTTCCTTCTCCACGGCTCACCCGAGCGCCTGAGAATATTCTTCCCGTCTACCTGTGTCGGTTTGCGGTACTGGCTGCTATAGCCTAGCCTTAGAGGTTTTTCTCGGAGGTATGATTAGGGACATTATCCGCGCTGCCGAAGCTTTGCGGTACTATCAGGTTCGCCATTCCATGCGGATTTACCTACACAGAATATAACTACACCCTTTAACGTGAACATCCGTGGTCACGCAGTCCTTTCACTACCTCGTCACCCCATCGAAACTATAGCAGGTGCTGGAATATTAACCAGCTTTCCATCAGCTACCCCTTTCGGGTTTGCCTAAGGACCAGACTAACCCTGATCCGATTAACGTTGATCAGGAAACCTTAGACTTACGGCGATAAGGTTTTTCACCTTATTTATCGTTACTTATACCTACATTTTCTTTTCTGAACGCTCCAGCATGCTTCACAACACACCTTCGCAGCAGTTCAGAATGCTCCCCTACCACTCTTGCAAGCAAGAGTCTAGAACTTCGGTTCGTAGTTTGATGCCCGATTATTTTCCGTGCAGAGTCTCTCGACCAGTGAGCTGTTACGCACTCTTTAAATGAATGGCTGCTTCCAAGCCAACATCCTGGCTGTTATAGAAACTCCACCTCGTTTGATCAACTTAACTACGTATTAGGGACCTTAGTTGCTAGTCTGGGTTATTTCCCTCTCGGCCACGGACCTTAGCGCCCGCAGCCTCACTCCTGGAGATATCTGATAGCATTCGGAGTTTGTCAGGGTTTGGTAGGCGGTGAAGCCCCCTAGCCCAATCAGTAGCTCTACCTCTATCAGACGTCTATATCCAAGGCTGTTCCTAAAAACATTTCGGGGAGAACGAGCTATCTCTCAGTTTGATTGGCCTTTCACCCCTATCCACAGGTCATCCCATAACTTTTCAACGTTAATGAGTTCGGTCCTCCAGTTAGTTTTACCTAACCTTCAACCTGCCCATGGATAGATCACAAAGTTTCGCGTCTGCCCCCACAGACTAAACGCCCTATTCGGACTCGCTTTCGCTACGGCTCCGTTAATTAAGAACTTAACCTCGCCTGTGAGGAGCAACTCGTAGGTTCATTATGCAAAAGGCACGCCGTCACCCATTGCTGGGCTCCGACCGCTTGTAGGCACACGGTTTCAGGTACTATTTCACTCCCCTGTTTGGGGTGCTTTTCACCTTTCCCTTACGGTACTGGTTCACTATCGGTGTCTAAGGAGTATTTAGCCTTACCAGATGGTGCTGGCAGATTCAAGCAGGATTTCTCCGGTCCCGCCCTACTCAGGATACCGCTCGTCCCTAACAATTTACGCCTACGGGATTATCACCCTCTTTGACTCTACTTTCCAGAAGATTCAGCTTGATGTTAGTTTCTAAATGCGGTCCTACAACCCTCATGGAGCACGCTCCACAAGTTTAGGCTCTTCCCATTTCGCTCGCCACTACTCAGGGAATCATTAGTTTATTTTCTTTTCCTCTCCCTACTTAGATGTTTCAGTTCAGGAGGTTGGCTCTCTTTCGAGTGATACCGCTTCACGGTACCAGGTTGTCCCATTCGGAAATCTACGGATATAACGCTTGTGTGCAGCTCCCCGTAGCTTATCGCAGCTTACCACGTCCTTCATCGCCTCTTAGACCCAAGGCATCCACCATGTGCCCTTAATTGCTTTAAAAAAATTAGAAATTGTAGTAGTGTTACCACCACTATCAAAAATTTACTTTCGGTTTTACAACTTTTCCCATTATGTCAAAGATCTTGTAGTTAATGTAACACCCGCTCGCCTCATGACCTTTAGACCAGTCACCCTGCGCTTGGCATTATTAATATTAACTCTCGTAGATGTTCAGGTTACGAACCTGCAGACCCAAAGTCACATCTAAAATGTAAAGAACTAATTCGCCAATCCGCTAATCCGAAAATTCGCTAATTGACTTGGTGGAGGATATCGGATTCGAACCGATGACCCCCTGCGTGCAAGGCAGGTGCTCTAGCCAGCTGAGCTAATCCCCCTGGATCAGTTGGCAGACTGCGCACTTTATCCTTCTCACACAT
>JAHEEX010000261.1 GCA_024640465.1 Sphingobacteriales bacterium
AGATCCGTTCGATAAAAGGAATGATCCGCCGCACTGAAGCACGTGCCACCTGCCGGTATGTTGGCATCAAAGATGAGAACATACATTTTATGAACCTTCCTTTTTATGAAACGGGATTGATTGAAAAAAATCCCCCCTCTGAAGAAGATGTAAAGATCCACATGGATCTCATCAGGAAAATTAAACCCCACCAGATTTTTGCAGCCGGAGATTTTGCCGACCCGCATGGGACACATAAAGTATGTTTTGATATAGTGATGGAAGCCTTGCAAAGACTGAAAGCTGAAAATGACCCTTCTGTTTCAGAATGCTGGTTATGGCTTTATCGCGGCGCATGGGCCGAATGGGATCTCTGGGATGTGGAAATGGCTATTCCCATGAGCCCCGACCAGGTTATACAAAAACGTAATGGTATTTTCATTCACCAGTCGCAAAAAGACGGCGTGGTGTTCCAGGGTACTGACAGTCGCGAATTCTGGGAAAGGGCGGAAGAGCGTAATGCAGGCACCGCTGATTTATATGATAAACTTGGTTTGCCTAAGTATGCAGCAATGGAGGCCTTTGTAAGATGGCCCTATTAAAAGTGAAAAATCGAAAATCGAAAGTGGGAAATAAACAGCCTGCCTGGGAATCAAACATCTTTTCGGCTAATATGATATAAATGATTGAAGCCCGATTGCTATGCATATTTAGCAAATATTCCCTATATTTGCACCCCTAATTACTTCTAAGGCCCCGTAGCTCAATTGAATAGAGCATTTGACTACGGATCAAAAGGTTTCAGGTTTGAATCCTGACGGGGTCACTAAAGAGAGTCTTACTGAATAGTAAGGCTCTCTTTTTTTATTAAAAAGCATCTTACCAAACGCGCAAAATGTTTACACATGTTTCCATTTCCATAATGCTAAAAAAAAATGTGACTATCCCTTCTTATTTAATTAAAGTAACATTGTACCTTAATTTAAAAAAATGAACAGATCAATTTTAATTGTAGCACTATTCATTTGGGCCTTCAATCTTAATGCAAGTGCACAGCAAAAATCTCTATTCAATGGAAAAGACCTCTCCAACTGGACCATTCACGGAACAGAAAAATGGTATGTTGAAAAGGGAGAATTGGTTTGCGAAAGTGGTCCGGATAAACAATATGGATATCTGTCAACCAACAAAGCTTATAAAAATTTCACACTGGAACTAATGTTCAAACAGGAGGCAAATGGGAATAGTGGTGTTTTCTTCAGATCAAGCATAGAAGGTACCAAGATCAATGGCTGGCAGGTGGAGGTTGCTCCCATCAACGATCACTCAGGCGGCATTTATGAATCATATGGGAGGGGCTGGCTGATCCAGCCAAAAGCTGAAGATGAAAAATGGCTCAAAACCGGGGAATGGAATAAAATGAAAATTACCGTACAGGGTGATGAAGTTACCACCTGGCTTAATGGGCACCAGATGGTTCATTTAAAGGATGAAAAAATCGGGAAAGGGACAGGTTTTATCGCCCTTCAAATTCATGATGGTGGCGGAATAAAAGTTCGATGGAAAAAGATCAGGATCAAAGAAGTTCTATAAAATCACACAATACTTTTAATGTCAATCTGCTAAAGAAATCTTCATCAATTTTTTAAATTAACAGATCATATTATTGTTCCTGAATATATTGGCAAAATCAACTAGGCAACAAACTGCATAATAAAACAGCTAACAGGCTATTGTAACCATTTTACTTCCCATTTCAAGTAAATGGAAAACGACAAATACGTCTTTTCCAACTCATTGATTTTAAAGTTATTATATTCATTTTTGAAGCAATTTTCTGATAAAAGATTATATCTTCTTAATTATTTAGCATTCTTATCTCGCAGGCTACACTAAAAAATTTGCCTTCCCGTTATTACTTGATTGCTACTCAAATGAAAAGACCGAAACCTCTAAACAGGATACACATAAACCCGGCAAGAATCTTCAAATTCCTGTTTTATGTTACCGGTAGCCTAATTTTCATAAACATTTTCTTACAACTCCTTTATTATAAGTTGCATGTAAAATTTCCGGGATTCGGGACCCTAAGATTATTATTTAATGTCGATTTCGAGAAAAACATACCAACTCTTTTTTCATACCTCATACTCCTAATTGCAACCTGCCTGCTTGCAATAATATCATATGTGAAAAGGATTAATACGGATAAATTTGAAAGGCACTGGTGGATCATAACTGGATTGTTTTTTTTCCTCGCAACCGATGAAATTCTGGAAAGCCATGAATACCTGGCAATAGTATTACGGAAAACATTCCACCTCTCCGGAATCTTCTGGTATGCATGGATCATTCCTTTTACTATATTAATCTTTCTGCTAATAATATATTTCTATCGTTTTATATTTTTTTATCTGCCATCTGAAATAAGAAATATGTTTATTATTTCAGGTGTAATTTATATTTCCGGATCATTAGGCATGGAAATGATTGGGGGTTATTATATGTCTGAAGTTGGTAATGAAAATATGACCTGGATAATATTAACCTCCATTGAAGAAGGTATGGAAATGATTGGCATTAGCTACTTTATCTATTCTTTACTTATATATAGCCAGAAATACCTTGGCAGTGTACTCATTTCTGCCGGCGATGAAATATCGTTGATAAAAAAATAGCTTAATTCCAGATTTATTTTTGCTATTCCTTCTTGACAAATTTTTAATCAGCTGAATGATTTAATGCTTCAAAGTGCTACCCATAAATGGATTTATGGCTAAATCTCAATGCCTTTTTCCAAAAATTTGAAGGAAAGCTGTTAAAAAAAAATTAAACTAAATAAATAGTTGGTAAACTAATTAATTAGTTTTAAGTTTGTTTTATAAAGGAAATTACAGCCATGAAAGTACTTACTAAAGCAGAAGAGCAGATCATGCAGGTAATCTGGAACCTGGACAAAGCCTTTCTCCGGGATATCATAGAAGAAATCCCCGAACCAAAGCCACATCAGAATACCATTGCCACAATACTTAAAATCCTTGTTGAGAAAGAATTTGTGGGCGTAAATGTTTTTGGCCGGATGCACCAATACTATCCCCTGGTGAGTAAAGATGAATATTCAGACTCTACGATGAAGAACCTGGTAAAAGGATATTTCGAAGGTTCGTTCAGCAATGCCGTTTCATTTATGGTCAAAGAGAATAACCTTAGTGTGGAAGACCTTGAACTCCTCCTCTCACAACTCAAAAAATCAGGAAAATGATAGCATTTGCCTACTACCTGCTTAAGGTGATCATTTGCTCCGGGATCCTTTATGGATACTACCTGCTGGCATTAAGAAACCGCATCTTCCATCACTGGAACCGGTATTACCTGCTGGCAACCATAATGCTTTCCCTTTTGCTCCCTTTGATCAGCATACCAATTGACCAGGAAGTAAAGCAAGTGCCAAATGAAGCAGTTAGGATGCTGGAGATAGTTACTACCGGTGATGCATACGTGCAGGAACTGAATAACGGGCCAGCCTTGCATATCACAACAGAACAATACCTGGCATTGGCCTATCTGTTGATCTCCCTGTTTTTTCTTTTTATAATGATCCGCACCCTGATCCGTATCAGACAGATGATCAGGCATCATAATATTCAATCCATTGAAGATTTCTTTTTTGTAAATACTTCCGAAAAAGGGACGCCTTTTTCTTTTCTCAGGTACATTTTCTGGCATGAGGATATTCAACCGGAATCAGCTGCCGGTCAGCATATCCTCAAGCATGAAATCGCGCACGTGCGCGAAAAACATACACATGATAAACTATTCCTGAACCTGGTGCTCATTGTTTACTGGTGCAATCCATTTTTCTGGCTCATTCGTCGCGAGATGGCCATGATACATGAATTCATCGCAGATAAACAATCCGTCGACCAGCAGGATACAGCCGCATTTGCCGCCATGATCCTGCAGGCAGCTTATCCCAGGCACCAATTTGCTCTGACAAACAACTTTTTTCATTCACCTATTAAAAGACGACTCAAAATGCTGATAAAATCACAGAACAGCAGGGTAACCTATATCACCCGACTGCTCGCATTACCGCTCCTGTTGCTCGTCGTGGCCGCTTTTACATTAAAACCATCACGTATAAACGAAAGCCTACCTGTCAACAAAATTGAAACTGACAAAACATGGACTTTTGTTATAGATGCTGCACATGGCGGAACAGATAATGGCGTTGATATAAATGGAGGACTGACCGAAAAAGAACTCACCCTTGCTATTTCCCTTAAAGTAAAAGAACTGAACACTAATAGTAAGATAAAGATTATCCTGACAAGGGAATCTGATATATTCATGAATGTTCGTGAGAAAGTAGATTTCACTATGCAGCAGAAACCTGATGGTTTTGTTTCCATTCATATCAATGGCGCGGAATCTAAACAGACCAATGGAATTGAAGTATATCTCGGAACCAGAAACGCTGCTTTCCAAAAAGAGAGCATGCTGCTGGGCAGTATGATAAACCAGGAAATGACAAAGGTTTATCAAACCCTCAATACGTTGAAAAAAAGAAGTGCCGGGATCTGGGTGCTGGATGCACCACAAATCAATTATCCCGCAGCTATAGTAGAATGCGGTTATCTAACAAATCCGAAAGACCGTGCATTCATCTCTGATCCAAAAAACCAGGAAAAGATAGCTAAGAATATTTTGGCTGCACTGGAGCGTTATACTTCTCTTTCAGAAATAACTACCAAGTCCTCACCGAATCAACAATCTGTAAATCCGATCGCAAAGCAAGCGGTACTTCTTGAAGATACAGGCGTAATAACAATAATGGGCAAGACATCCCTTTCCATTTCTACAGATAACCCT
>JAHEEX010000262.1 GCA_024640465.1 Sphingobacteriales bacterium
TGAGTGATGCGATAATAACAATGAGTAGTTTGAATTTGATAGCAGGGGAGATGGACGCTTGAGGATTAGTGAATTAGTAGATTAGTGAATTAACGAATTAATACATTCCAATTAATGAAAAAGTATTCAAAATATTTATTAGCATTTTACAAAGTGATGGCTGTTAATCCGCCAATTCTTTAATTCGCTAATTCACTAATTATACTATGATTCAGTTTTCAGATACAAAATTATCGGAAGTTAAAAAGATCATCGGTCGTTATCCGGAAGGCAAGCAAAAGAGTGCTGTTATTCCTGTGTTGCATATGGCACAGGAAGAATTCGGCGGCTGGCTCAGTGCAGAAACAATGGACTATGTTGCATCGCTATTGCAACTCGATCCCATTGAAGTATATGAGGTGGCAACATTTTACAGTATGTATAACCTGCAACCTGTTGGGAAATATGTATTTGAGGTATGCCAGACCGGACCTTGCATGCTGAAAGGAAGTGATAATATCATTGATTATATAAAAAACAGATTGGGTATCGGTGTTGGTGAAACTACGTCGGATGGGTTATTTACACTGAAAACGGTAGAATGCCTTGGCGCCTGCGGTTATGCACCGCTGATGCAATTGGGGAAAAATTACCGGGAGCATCTGACAAAAGAAAAAGTTGATTCGATAATCGATGAGTGCAGGAAAAAAGTTGCGCAAAATAATTAATACATGCGCAAATTCTTTCTGATTGTTTTGCTCTTTACATACTGTGCGCTTAATGCACAAGATACTACAGCTGTAAAACAAGCAGTCGACAGGTTTGAAAAGGCGTTGGTCGAAAGGGATAGTGTTGCTGTAAAATCATTGTTGCATAAAAAAGCCTTATTTGGACATTCAAACGGCTGGGTGCAAAACAAGGATGAAGTGATTCGTGATATGAATAGTGGGTACCTGCGGTACATGGTAATTGACCGGCAATCCGTTTCAATTAAAGTTGACGGCAAATTTGCTGTACTGAAAGAGTGGATGGAAGTAACAGGTATTAAAGACGGAACGAATTTTAAAATAAAATTATTTGTACTCCAGCAATGGATCAAAACAAAGAGTGGATGGCAGTTGTGGATCAGGCAGAGCGCAAAGCAGGGATGATTTATGGTGAAACAGGTAAGTAAAGATAAAGATGGCAGAAAGAATTGGGTATTACTCGTTAATATTCATCTGGCGGTGATCATCATTTCAGATATACTTTTTTATGTTTTATCTGATGAAACATCGGGATTCTTTGGCTGGATTGCGGGGGTAACATCAATTTCATTACTGACACTTGTGGCGACATATAAATTATATCCTCACTGGTACAGAAATAAAAATAATTCCATAGAAGATTGACCATGGGTAGAAAACTACTTTTAGATAAAGCACATATTGAAGGCATCCGGCATTTTGATGTATACCGGAAAAATGGCGGTTATTCAGCGGTTGAAAAAGCACTGAAAGAAATGACACCTGATGCCGTAACCGAAGAGGTAAAAAAGAGCGGCCTTCGTGGTCGTGGTGGTGCTGGTTTCCCTGCAGGTATGAAATGGAGTTTCCTGGCCAAGCCAGAAGGTGTTCCCCGTTACCTGGTTTGTAATGCGGATGAATCTGAGCCGGGAACTTTCAAAGACAGGTACCTGATGGAATTTCTTCCACACCTGTTGATTGAGGGACTTATTGTTTCTTCTTATGCATTGGGTAGTCACCGCACATATATATATATCCGCGGTGAATACGCCTGGATCGTAGACATCCTGGAACAAGCCATTGAAGAAGCCAGGGCGAATAATTTCCTGGGCAATAATATTCTGGGAACAGGCTTTAACTGCGAAATTTTTGTGCAGCGCGGAGCAGGTGCCTATATCTGTGGAGAAGAAACAGCTTTGCTTGAATCCCTGGAAGGTAAAAGGGGCAATCCAAGGATCAAGCCTCCCTTCCCTGCCGTTAAAGGATTGTATGACTGTCCTACGGTAGTGAATAATGTGGAAACGCTGGCGGCGGTAGTGCCTATCATAAATTTCGGTGGCGAAGAATATGCAAAGATCGGCGTTGGAAAATCAACCGGTACAAAACTCATTTCTGCCTGTGGAAATATCAACAAGCCAGGTGTTTATGAAATAGATATGACGATCTCCGTAGAAGAATTCATTTACAGTGATGAATACTGCGGGGGGATAGCTAATGGAAAAAAATTAAAAGCCTGTATCCCTGGTGGATCTTCAGTTCCCATACTTCCTGCAAACCTGTTGCTGAAAACAGCCAAAGGTGAAACGCGAATTATGAACTATGAAAGTTTATCTGATGGTGGATTCGCTACTGGTTCCATGATGGGTTCCGGTGGATTTATCGTATTGGATGAAGACCAGTGTGTGGTTAGGCATACGTTAACGCTTGCCCGTTTTTACAGGCATGAGAGTTGCGGGCAGTGTTCTCCTTGTCGTGAAGGCACAGGCTGGATGGAGAAGATCCTGCATAACCTGGAATACGGAAAAGGGAAAATGAGTGATATTGATTTATTGTGGGATATACAGCGTAAGATTGAAGGGAATACCATTTGTCCATTGGGAGATGCAGCGGCCTGGCCTGTTGCAGCGGCTATCAGGCATTTCCGTGATGAGTTTGAATGGCATGTGAATAATCCGGTGGAGAGTCAGCAACGTAATTATGGGTTGGCTCACTATGCGGATGCGTTGGAAATAACTGTTTAAACCGTTTTTTTTACGCAAAAATCATTTGTACTTTTTGTTAATTGCGATTTGATTTCACGCAAAGTCGCAAAGAATAAAAAGGAACAAAGATGGATGAGAATGAAATAGCAAGAGAGGTGGTGGATATTTGTTTCAGGATACATAAGGAGTTTGGGCCGGGACTTTTTGAGCGTGTTTATGAAGAGCTGTTTTGTTATGAATTGAAAAAAAGAGGACTGGAATTTGACCGACAGAAAGGAATATCGTTGATTTATGATGACATCAATATGGGACTTGCGTTTATACCTGATGTTATTGTAGGGGGAAAAGTGATTGTAGAAATAAAATCAGTTGAGAAGTTAGCTGATGTTCATTATAAACAAGTATTGACTTATTTGCGAATTACAGATCTCAGGTTAGGTTTATTGATCAACTTCAATGAAAATCTGATCAAGAATGGGATTCATCGAATTGCAAATGCTTTTTACTGATTTTGCGCCTTTTTGACAATTTGCGCCTTTGCGTGAAATAAATAATTATGGCAGAAGAGATAAAATTAATTAAGGTTACGATCGACAATATCACCGTTGATGTGCCGATGGGCACATCGATTCTCCAGGCAGCCCGGATGATCGGCGGAGATGTTGCTCCACCGGCGATGTGCTTTTACAGCAAGCTCAAAGGAAGTGGTGGTAAATGCCGCACCTGCCTGGTTGAAGTAAGTAAAGGCAGTAATGCTGATCCGAGGCCAATGCCCAAACTGGTTGCCAGTTGCCGCACCAATGTGATGGAAGGCATGGAAGTTAAAAACATAACCAGTGAAAGGGTAACAGATGCACGTAATGGTGTTGTGGAATTTCTTTTGTTGAATCATCCGCTTGATTGTCCGGTTTGCGACCAGGCCGGTGAATGTCATTTGCAGGACCTGAGTTATGAGCATGGAAAAGAAGGTACCCGTTACGAATTCAAGAGACGCACTTTTGAGAAACATGATCTCGGCCCTTATATTCAGCTGCATATGACGCGTTGCATTCTTTGCTATCGTTGTGTTTTTGTGGCAGACCAGGTAACCAATAAACGCGTACATGGTGTATTGAGCAGGGGTGATCATTCTGAAATTGCAACCCATATTGAAAAGGCACTGGATAACGATTTTATAGGAAACGTAATTGATGTTTGCCCGGTAGGTGCGCTCACAGACAAGACATTCCGGTTTAAAAACCGTGTATGGTTTACCAAACCCGTTGATGCGCATCGTGATTGCCCAACCTGTAAAGGAAAAGTAACCTTATGGCAAAGAGGCGATGAAGTATTAAGGGTAACCGGCAGGAAAGACCAATGGGGCGAAGTGGAAGACTGGATTTGCAACACATGTCGTTTCGAAAAGAAACATATCAACGATTGGGTTATTGAAGGGCCAACAAAGATCAGTCGCCATTCAGTAATCTCACAGGGTCATTATCTTGGCATGAAGAAGCCAACAGAAACGTTCAGGGCGGTACATGGCGGAAGGGATCCTAAATTATTGATGGATATACACAGCATCTCTGAAGTGAACAGGCCGGGGATAGATTTAAGTGCTATTCCGGGGCCAGCCACATCGGATGTTTTTAATGCGGAAAAGAAAAAATAAAAAAAAAGCTACATGGAATTGCTCTCGATAGACCTGGCCATTTTTCTGGAAAAATTCATCCTCATCTTTGTGGTGATCATGGCATCATTGCTCATTGCCATGTACACTACTTATGCGGAGCGGAAAGTTGCAGGCATCATTCAGGACAGAAGAGGCCCCAACAGGGCCGGACCTTTTGGCCTGCTGCAGCCAGTGGCGGATGGGGTGAAATTATTTATGAAGGAAGAAATCATTCCGCTTACTTCAAGTAAAATGCTGTTCATTCTCGGTCCTTCGCTTGCCATGATAACGGCAATGCTTACCAGTGCGGTGATTCCCTGGGGAGGCGATATAGAAATATTTGGCAGGAAGGTGAGCCTTGCCATTGCAGATGTGAACATAGGTATCTTGTTTGTTTTTGGCGTTGTGAGCCTGGGTGTTTATGGAATTATGATAGGGGGATGGGCTTCGAACAATAAATTTTCATTACTGGCAGCTGTACGGGGTGCATCTCAGATCATTTCTTACG
>JAHEEX010000263.1 GCA_024640465.1 Sphingobacteriales bacterium
ATTAACCGCAAAGTAACAAAGAAATACACATGGCTTATTGGCTGATAAAATCTGAACCTTCTGTTTATCCTTTTGATCAATTGGTGAAGGATAAAAAAACATGTTGGGACGGTGTACGTAACTATGCCGCACGCATTCATTTGCGAGCAATGAAAAAAGGTGATGAGGCTTTTTTCTACCACAGCAACGAAGGAATGGAGATTGTGGGCATTGCTAAAATTGTAAAAGAAGCATACCAGGATCCAACTACAACCGATGACGCCTGGGTAGCCGTAGATGTTGCACCAGTCAGGAAACTGAAGAATCCGGTGAAACACGCTTCTATTAAAGCTGAGCCTTCACTCGCTCAAATGGCCCTTATGCGATTAAGCAGGCTTTCTGTTCAACCCGTAACAGAAGTTGAATGGGAAAAAATACTGAAAATGGCAGGGGAGAAGTAAGCAGGCAAAAGATTCCTTTCAGAAAAACAAAACATCATGAGCAAGCAAAAACTGGTAGTACTTACCGGTGCCGGCATAAGTGTGGAAAGCGGACTGAAAACTTTCCGTGACAGTGATGGCTTATGGGAAGGTTATGCCATTGAAGATGTTGCCACCCCCGGAGCCTGGCATAAATCACCCCAACGCGTACTCGAATTTTATAATGAAAGGAGAAGGAATGTAGCCGCTGCGGAACCCAATTCAGCCCACTTTGGTCTTGCCAGCCTGGAATCTTTATTTGATGTACAGATCATCACACAAAATATAGACGACCTGCATGAAAGGGCCGGAAGTACAAAGATCCTTCATCTTCATGGCGAGATCTTTAAAATGCGGAGTGAATTTGATGAGTCAGCCATTTTTGATATCAGGGGCGATATTGCCATGGGCGATAAGGCACCAGATGGCGGACAATTCAGACCGCATATTGTTTGGTTCGGGGAGGCAGTACCTATGATCGAACCAGCCATTGAGCTTACACGTGAGGCAGACCTTTTCCTGGTTGTTGGAACCTCACTGGTTGTTTATCCCGCGGCGAGTTTATTACATTTTGTGGGGCCGGATGTCCCGGTTTACATCATTGATAAAGTTATACCTGAAACAAGCTACCGGAAAGGGATAACCGCTATTGAGAAACCTGCAACTGAAGGTATGGTTGAATTAATAAAAATGTTTAACAGCCTTAACCGCTAACAATGACTCACCCCGGCTCGCAAGCGAGCCACCCCTCTCTTTATAAAAGAGAGGGGATAAACAGCCCCCCTAGAAAATAAAGATACTTTACCAGTCATTTATTTCAAAAGTATACATTAGTATGAGTGTATTGGCTGTTCCCCTCTCTTGCTAAAGAGAGGGGAGGCCACGCTTCAGCGTGGACGGGGTGAGTTAAAAAAATCAGGACGCTAAGTATGATGAAAGATGATGCCTTCTTTTTCCAGTTCCGGCAGTACTTTTTGATAGATCTCTTTATGGATCGGGATCAGTACGCCATGCATAGTTAATTCTCCGGATAAGATCAATTTTGCGGCAATGCCCAACGGGAGGCCAACGGTTTGCGCCATGGCGGTATGCACTTCATCCCGGCCTTTAACCACCAGGGAACTGTGGATATTTTTCTGTTGCCCTTCGATCTCATAACCTATTTCGTGAAGCATGATGATCATATCTTTATCGCCTGTTTGAAGGGCCAGTTTCTTTTCCATAATCCATTGCAATACATCTGCTGCACTGCATTTCCCTTTGTTGATCATTTCCGGTGAATCAAGTCCGAGGAAGAATAACTGGTTAAGGGCCAGGTCGGCCTCATGCATTTGTGAAACGATACCGGTTGCAGCCTGGTTTTTTACTTTATCTATAGAAATATCCTGTAATTCGCCTTTAACATCAACCACTAAAAAATCTTCTTCCTTTTTTTCTGCAGGCAAAATCTTGCGTTCCGCTTCGAGGAGGTTGATCAGGTTGTCGAGGTATTCTTTTGTATGGGAAAATCTCGCAGACAAAGTATCGCGTAGCCATTCAGAAAAACCGAAACGATCGAAATGAATCTGGAAAAATGCGGAGAGGGTCATTCCATCTGTATCATACATAACCGTTTCATCAGTCAGTTTAAGATCTACCAGGTTCTTCCAGCCAAAACAGAAATCCGGGTGGCGTAATGTGGTACGGATAAACGTATCAATTCCCTCCAGATGGTATTTTGGAATATACGCTGCAGAATCCCGGTTTGGATACCAGGCATAAGGTCCCATTTGCGGAACATTTACTGTGCGGGATGGGTCAAACAGTGATGTATAACCGATTTTAATTTCTTTTCCATCTTCCAGGTAGGTTGCCCCGTCTTTACCGGCCAGCACAATATTTCGTGGGTTCCAGCTGATTTTGTAATGCCATGGATTGTTATCGCTTTCCGGTGCAATTAATCCACCGCAATGCGAAAGGAAGCGATGGATTTGTCCGCCTTTATCTCTTATCCCGTCCATGATCTCCATGGCACTCATATGGTCGATACCGGGATCAAGTCCCATCTCACACAGGAAGGTAAGGCCTTTGGCTTTTACTGCTTCATCCAATGCCTGCATTTCCGGAGAAACATAAGATGCATTCAGAAAATGTTTGCCGGCCTCCAGACATTTTTGCGCTGTTGGAAAATGCAAAGAAGGCGGGAGCAGGGATATAACCAGGTCTGATTTTTCAATAAGCGCTGTTGTTTGCAGATCGTTCTCCGTTGAAATGGCGTATGCCGTTGCATGCGGGTGACCTTTTATTTTTGACAGGGCATTTTGCAGAAGAACATCGGCAACATGAATATGCCAATCCTGAGGGCCAGCCTGTTTTAGGAGGTATTCGATCAGGGCGGTAGAAGATTTACCAGCCCCCAGTACCAGGATATGTTTCATGTAAGAGGTATTAGCACGTAAGATAAAAAAAAGAAATCTCAGCCGGTTACCAGGGTGTATGAAAAAACACGATGATAAAGGATTTGATTACTGCGTAAAATTCCGAAAAATATGGGAGATATATACAGTTTACCGCAAGGAAACGAAGAAAGAAGAAAATTACTGATGATAACTCAGGTCCAATTCACGCGAAGAAATGGAGGTAATACTGGTTTCAACCTTAATACCACGGTTGGTTTTTGCCACACCAATGGATTGTTTGCCTTTCGGCGCTACCCCCCTGAATTCAAGTATTTCGGTTTTATATACTTTCTTATTTGACTGGATGTACTTTAATTCCACCACAACCAGGTCGAGCGGGTAGGCGGAATTGTTATTGATAACCACTTCAAAATCGCTCACCCCGCCAAAAGCATTTACTTTATAATTGTTCAGTTCGTAATAAACGAGTTTGTTGATCTGTTTGCGGGTTTCTTCCTTTGGATCTACTGCGGGCGCTTTTTGCTCATTTGAAACAGGTGTTGCGTCAGGATTTACGTTATTTTCCCTATTCCCAGCATTTGCCGGAACAGGTATATTATCACTGGCTTTTACCTCTTTTGAATTTTCTTTTTTTTGTTTTCCTCCACCTGCCGGCAGGGACGTATTGGCAGATACAGGTTCCTGCAGATTCGTATTTGAAGGAACGGCTATTTCCGTCGAGGATGGTTGTGCTGATTCCTGCGTTCCGGGAACCAGTCCTGTTGAAACAGGCTGTGTAACAGCAGGCTTTGTATTTACCTGGTAATTATAGGCATCAGGATTAAAGATCGAATTGGCTATAAGGCCGGCTACACCAATTAAAGATATGATACCTGCCGCAACAGCCAGCTTTTGCATAAGGTTACCGGATGCAGTTTGTTCTACGGGTATATATACAATTTTAGTCTCTTCCACTTTTTCCTTGGGCCTGATCTTTCCTGGCGCAGCGGCTTTCTCTTCCAAACCAGCTATTTTCAATTCCGCAGGAATTACCTTTTCAGGTATGGCCGTTTCAGCCATTTTCATTTGAGGTATTTCCACTTTAGCAACAGCTGCTTCATCAAAAACTAATTTTTCAGGTATGGATTCTACAATCTTTTCTTCCATCAACGGAGGAATAATTTCAGTCTCCTGCAGTTTTTCCACCGGGGCCAAAGAAGCTGATACAGGAATGGGCTCAGGAATTATGTCTTTCGTTGAAATGGCTGTTTTTTCTATATCCTTCGGATGTATCACCACATAAGTATGATCGATAACCGCTGCAGGTAAAGTAACGGATACCCTGGTATGCGCAGGCGATGGGATTTCTTTTTCGGCAGGAATTTCCTTACCGGATTCGGTTATGATTTCCGGAACAACGGGTATTTCCCGGTGAATAATTTCATCAGGACTGGTCATTGGCGTTTCAGCCAATTCAATGTTATCGACCGAATCTGTCGTTGGCTCAGCGTGATTTTTTTCTATCTCTGCAGAAACGGTTTCTTCGAAAATCGGTTTCATTTCCGGCAATTCTTCAGGAATGCCTGATTCTACAGGAGCTATCCCTGTAGAAGTAATTTTTTCCCTTGTTTCTTCCTGGTTGATATTTGCATCCTGGTCCATAAAACGAGCCATGGTAGGGAATTCTATCAACTCATCATCCGGGAAATGATGAACAGGAATATTCTCTTCCTGCACCAAATGAAATACAAGGTTCTGGACATCGGTAAAAAGGCGGTCGGGAACTGCTTCCTGCAGTATGGAAGGATGTGTTTTAAATTCATCAAATTCGGCAGGATAACGCCAGGAGGCACTTTTACCTTCGATCCAAAGAAGATCCTGTGGTTTCAGCCCCATCTCCAATAGTTCTTCACTGGTAAAAGGACCTGTTTGCTTATTATTTCGCAATAAGAGGTATTTCTTCATAAATCCATCCGTAC
>JAHEEX010000086.1 GCA_024640465.1 Sphingobacteriales bacterium
CCAAGTATGAGCTTTTTGGGGACTAACCGCTAAGAAACAAAGGCCGCTAAGGTTTAGGTGATGATAATGTCAGGCCAATCTATTTACAAAAATTTCTCTACAAGAATGTCGCTCCTCCGGAGCTGTAAAACGAACTGCATATTTTCTCTACAAGAATGTCGCTCCTCCGGAGCTTAAATACAAAATACATAACTCATCTACAAGAATGTCGCTCCTCCGGAGCTGGAATACAAAATACATAACTCATCTACGAGAATGTCGCTCCTCCGGAGCTGGAATACAAAATACTTAACTCATCTACAAGAATGTCGCTCCTCCGGAGCTGGAATACAAAATACATAACTCATCTACGAGAATGTCGATTCTAAAGAGGTTTAATAAATAATATGCTATTGCCTTATAGCTCCGGAGGAGCGAAATTCTTGTAGCAATATTAAGTTCTTGTCTTTGAGCTCCGGAGGAGCGACATTCTTGTAGCTATTTTTTTTGGGGACTAACCGCTAAGAAACAAAGTCTGCTAAGGGTTAGGTGATAATAATCTCAATCCAATTTCACATTCCAGGCATCTTCTTTTATCACAATAATTTTTTTTCAGTTCGAGCAATGCTTGTGTATCAGATGCATTTCCAATATTTATTCCTTCCTTCTGGAATATCCTGGTAATATTATTATTTTCAGGTGCTGTTTCCTCCAGCCAGCGTAATGCTTTTCTCACATAGTGATCATCTTTGTTATATATCCCATAAGTAAACAGAGAAGGAACTACTGTGTTTATCAGCAGGTTTTGGATCATATTATTTCCCAGCGTTTTTTCACAGAATGCCGATGCATTCTCCAGCCTGTAATGATAATGCCAGAAATCGTTTGCCGTAACCCTGAACAATTGTTCCACCTGGTTTGCAAATTCCATATCCTTGATTGTAGAAAAAAGGTGAACAGATTCATGAATCAGCATAGCCAGTTGTGCAAGCCTGACTGTTGGAAAATTCCCCGGCCGCATCCGGAGAAACTGAACCGGCAAGTTAATTTGCCGCAGTTTGTATTTGTTGCGCAGGAACTGATATTCATTTTGCAATAAACGGGCATATGGGTCAGAAAACTTTTCATTCAGCAACCCACATTGACCAAGTAAAAACGCTTCCACTTGTTGAATCTGGTTTTTGTGACGTGCCAGCATAGTAAGTGGAAGGGAACGTGCCATTTCTTCAAACGCATCTGCATTTACCGTAACACCAAAATTACGTGCGATCAACCACCAGAAGACTTCTTCCCAATGCCCTTTCAATCGAATCAGTTGGTCTGATATCTGTTTAGATTTACGACTTAATCTTTCCCTGATGAGTTGCTCTTTCCATTTAAAAGAAGGTTGTATCCCAGACAACCGGAGTTCCTGCATACAGGGTATCAGCATCTGGTTATGCATCCAGTCTGTAACCTGTTTCTTTAGATATGCAGGTACCCTTCCCTGTAATTCCAGTACTGGTATACCAAGGTCAACTGGATCAGAGTGTTCCCAAACAACATGCAGGATAACATTCTGGTATTGCTTGTCAAACTGGTGACCGTGCCTGAGCCAGTCGGCGGTTTGCACATGCAGTTCCACATTACCTGCCCACTCTGTATTGCCAAGCTTGATGCGTGCACCGGAGAAATCCGGTCCCTGGTTGGTATTATGTGTCCCCGGGTTATGGACAATGACAGGTTCATTATTTGTTGTACATAAATTGGACTGATCGAAATACCGGTGTTGCCATACAAACTGCAACAGTTGTTCATTCATTTTGAGCATGACTGAAATTAGCACGCCAGCATTCGCCGTAAAAGGATAAAACACGGGGAAATGAACAGAAAAAAAACAGGGCAAATCAGAAATTTTCTGCCAGTGCGCTTACGATTCTGCTAACGGGTAAACCCATTACATTATAAAAATCACCGTTAATGGATTTTATACCAACAACGCCGATCCATTCCTGGATGGCATAAGCGCCAGCTTTATCGAAGGGTTTGTATTTATCTACATAATAACAGATATCGGTATACGAAATGGGATGAAAAACCACTTCTGTAGTATCTGCAAATGATATTTCTTTTTTATCGTCCAGGATAACTACACCTGTAACAACCAGGTGTTTATTACCGGCAAGACGTGTGAGTATGCTGATAGCATCTTCCCGGTCAACAGGTTTGCCTATGATCTCGCCATTCAGGATTACCATGGTGTCTGCGGCCAGAACAGGTATATGGGATTCATATCGTTTATAGAGTTCCAGTTCCCGGGTTGCCATGGCTTTGCCCCGGGCTATATGAATGGCGGCTTCCTGCGGACTTAACCCTGGCGGGAAAGATTCATCTGTTTCACGCACGAGGATATCAAAGTCCAGTTCGGCCCATTCAAGTAATGATTTTCTGCGCGGTGATGCAGAAGCTAAAACAATTTTCATCATCCGATATACCATTTTAAAAAAAGCATTGATAAAATACCAGCAAGCATTACCCCTTTAACCAGGGTACTGATGGCACCGAAATCACTGCTTTGCATAGCTACTCTCAGTTTCCTGTAAATAAAATATAATGGGGTTATTGTGAAGACGATAATATAAACTGCGAGCAACCACCACTTCACCTGGATAGCATATATTGAAAGTATCAGCAGCGCAGCACCCAAAACAATGATCCAAACTGCGGTATACACTTTACTGGCCCTTATGCCCCAGGTAATGGGCATGGTATGGCAATTATACTTTGAATCACCTTCCATGTCTTCCATGTCTTTTACCACTTCACGTATAACAGAGAGGATAAAAGCAAAACCACCATACAAAACGGCTGCTTTAAAAATGGTGGTTATAAAGGCCAATTGTGGTGCAGAAATAGAAATGATGTTGAACTTGATTTCACATACATATATAACCAACACTACCCAGGCGGTGAGCAATGAAATAATGATATTGCCAATGAGTAATTGCTTCTTAAAAGTGGTGGAATAAAACCAAAGCAGGATAACAGCAATTGAATTCAAAATCCCGGGTAATGGATTATTTATTTTCCAACCCAGGTAAAAGCTCAATGCCAGCCCGGCTGCTGATAAAGAAAGGTGCCATAAAATAGCCCACCTTCTCTTGATCAATTTTTCAATTACCAGGCGATCCGGTCGGTTTACTTTATCAATGTTCAGGTCGAAATAATCATTGATGATATAACCTGCAGCTGCAATACATAAAGAGGCCATGATTAAAATGATCAACTCTTTTTGGCCAAGCGTAAGGCTCGATTCGGGGTATTTTTGTTGGGCAGGTAAGACAATGCAATAATAAAATAGCAACTGGGTTAGTGCTATAAATACCAGGTTAGGGTAACGTATTAATTTAAAAAATGCACCCAGCAATTTCATTTAATGAAGATAGACAAGAAATCAGAGACTTCGAGTGCCTTCGTCGTTGTTCCAATGGTTATTTAATCGTAAAACTTTTTCAATAACGTCCCTTACGCATCCCTGGCCACCGGTTTGAGGGGAAATATACGTGGCCACTTCTTTAATATCCTGTACAGCATTAGCGGGGCAGGTCCCGAGTCCGGCAAACTTTATTAAATCCAGATCCGGCATATCATCGCCCATATATAAAACCTCCTGCTGATGTAACCCTTTCTCTTTTAAATAAGCCTCCAGGCATTTCACCTTATTGGAAACCCTTTCAAATACATCTGTGATGCCCAACTTATGCAGGCGTTCTTTAACCGGTTCAGACCAGGAACCGCTGATGATACAAACATGGTATCCTTTTTTTACAGCCAGTTGTAGCGCGTATCCGTCCCTGATATGCATTTGCCTCACCCATTCTCCGCCTGGCATGATCCACAGGCTTCCATCTGTAAGAACGCCGTCCATATCAAATACAAATGTGGTAATGGGTTTAAATTTTTCCAGCAGGTTCATATTTTAAAGATAAGTAGTTAACCGCAAAGTTATAAAGACGCAAAGCTATGAAAGGGCTAGCCAGGTTACTTATGATCGGAATGAAATTCGGTTATACTCTTAGTCATCCATTCATATATTTTTTCCAGTTCAGGATAGTCAGACAACATACTGATATGTTTCTGTATGGTTTCCCGGTCGTTTCTTATGGCGGGACCGGTTTGCATATTCCCTGGTGCATTTGTTTCTAATCGCTTTACAGTTTCTGAGAGCAAAGGAATCAATAATGAAAAATCAACCCCCTCTTTATGGCAAAAAGATTCCGTGAGGGTAAAAAGATGATTCATGAAATTTGATGTAGTTACTGCTGCCAGGTGCAGTCTTAACCTGTCATAATCTGTAGCTATGGAAACCCGGCTGGATATGGTCAGCGCAAATGAACGAATGATGTTGATCACTTCATTTGTATTCCCGTCGATCAGAAAGGGCACCTCGGGCAGTTCTTTATTCTCTTTCCGCAAACTTTGTAATGGATATAAAACACCATATTGCTGGCTGCTGTCTTTTAAGACCTCCCTTGAAACAGACCCGGCGGTATGTACAACCAGGTTATCCCCGGCATGCAGCCAATGATGCACAGAAGACAGGGCTTCATCAGAAACAGCAATAATGGAAATATCGGCCCGTTGATCGATTTTACGGAAGTCGGTAACGGCATGTGCGCCTAATTCCATGGCAAGTGTATGTGCATGGGCCATGTTCCTGCTGATCACCTGCAGGATATCATGACCTTTTGCATGAAACATCCTACCCAGAACAGAGGCCACATTTCCTGAGCCTATCAGTACTAGTTTCATAAGCATTGATGCGACTGAGTTATCTTTGCGCAGGGTAAAGAAAAGGAATTTTACACAAAAGAAAGATTATATGCAACTGGCGCAAAAAGTGGCAATCGGATATATCAGGGCGAAGCTAAACCTGCTGGGCGTTGTTTCAAAAAAGAAGGCAGCCAAAGAAGCCATGCTGATTTTCTCCACTCCATTTAGGAAAGTAAAGAAAGCAACCCCACCCATCTTTGAGAAAAGTGAACTGATAGGGTTTCGACTGAATAATAAAAAAGTAACCGGCTACCGCTGGAACCATCCCTCCCCTAAAAAAATCCTGATCCTCCATGGATTTGAGTCATCCGCCTTCAATTTCGAAAGATATATCAAACCCATGATCAAACTGGGATATGAAGTTGTGGCGATGGATGCCCCGGCTCATGGTAAAAGCGAAGGAAAGACCATCAACCTTATTGATTATATTGATACGATAACAGAAACAGAAAAGCGTTTTGGTCCATTTGACTCCGCTATGGCCCATTCATTTGGTGGGATCGCCATCAGTATGTACCTGGAAAAAAGAAAAAGAAAAGAGAAAATGAAACTGGTTCTTATTGCCCCTGCAACAGAAACAGTAACAGCCATCGATTCCTTTTTTAAATTCCTTCAGCTCAATGAAGGCATCCGAACCGAATTTAATAAACTCATCCATCAGAAAACCGGTCACTGGCCATCCTATTTTTCTATCAGGAGGGCCGCTCCTCACCTGCCGGCAGATATATTATGGATACATGATGAAGATGATGATATGACCCCTCTTTCTGATACTGAAGACATTCAAAAGGCCCGGTACCCGCATATTCGATTTTTGATTACGAAAGGATTGGGGCATCGAAGGATCTATCGGGATAATTCAATTTTCAGGGAGATCATCTCCTACTTTGATGAGCATTAATCATATGGGAAAAAGTCTGACCGCAAGGGCAGAAGGAACGCAAGGATTAATAGAAAAAAACAATCATTTGGTCGTTTTTTTACTTACAGAATTCATTGAATTTCATTTAGTTTTATCCAAATCAGAAAAATGTTCGAAAAGCCTAAACATCCGGAATGTTTTTAGTTTTTCGCACATTAGCTTATTATTGCAACGGAAAAGAGTGCCTGATGATGGAAATTTGACGGGCAAATGAGGATGCGCTAATTGAACTAAAATTATGACAAACACCAACTAAAACCTTCGGAATCAAACATATGGCTAAGAATTTATTGATTGTTGAGTCTCCGGCGAAAGCCAAAACCATTGAAAAGATCCTTGGATCTGATTTTGAGGTGAAGAGCTGTTTCGGTCATATACGTGACCTGGAGAAGGATGATATGGGTATTGATGTTAATAAGGGCTATTTGCCAAGATATAAGGTTCCGGAGGACAAGGAGAAGGTTGTAAAAGAGTTAAAGCAAAGCGCTAAAAAATCTGATGAGGTTTGGCTCGCAACGGATGAGGACCGTGAAGGGGAAGCCATCAGCTGGCATTTATGTGAGGTGTTGGGATTGGATCCGGCCACAACAAAGAGGATCGTATTTCATGAAATTACCAAACCAGCCATAGAATCTGCTGTAAAGAAGCCCCGAACGGTTAATATGGACCTGGTAAATGCACAGCAGGCACGCCGTATACTGGACAGGATCGTTGGTTTTGAATTATCACCCGTCTTATGGCGTAAAATGAGCATGCGGAATAACCTCAGCGCCGGAAGGGTGCAAAGTGTTGCCGTGAGGCTGATTGCCGAAAGAGAAAGGGCGATCAATGCCTTCTCTTCTGTCAGTACTTTTAAACTGGATGCATTTTTCGCGGCGCCGGACATCAATAAGAAACAGGTAACTTTTAAAGCAGAAGGTAATAAATATAATACCCTTTCTGATGCGGAGACTTTTCTGAAAAGTTGCCTGGGCGCAAAGTACACTGTGAAAGACATCCAGGTTAAGCCGGCAAAGAAATCGCCAGCTGCACCTTTCACCACATCAACACTGCAACAGGAAGCCAGCCGTAAACTGGGATATGGTGTAAGTCGTACCATGATCCTTGCACAGAAACTATATGAGGCCGGTTATATCTCCTACATGAGAACAGACAGTGTGAGTTTAAGTGATACGGCCATGGAAGGAATAACCAACCAGATCAATGCCAGTTACGGAAAGAAATATGTTCAGGTGCGCAAATTCAAGAATAAGAATGAATCGGCACAGGAAGCACACGAAGCCATCCGTCCAACCTATATGGACCGTCTGCAGGTAGACATTGCCGATGGACAAAAATTATATGAACTCATCTGGAAAAGGACCATGGCCTCCCAGATGTCTGATGCAGAACTGGAAAAGACCACCGCTAAAATTGATATCTCTACCAATGGAGAGCAACTCACGGCACAGGGTGAGGTAATGAAATTTGATGGCTTCCTGAAAGTGTATATGGAAAGTAAGGATGATGATGATATCAGCGAAGATGAAGAAGAGGAAGGCATGTTACCACCGCTGCAACCTGGCCAGGTATTGGATCTCCGTGAGATGAAAGCAACAGAAAGGTTCAGTCGCCCTGCACCCCGTTATACGGAAGCATCCCTGGTTAAAAAGCTGGAAGAACTGGGTATCGGACGTCCTTCTACATATGCCCCAACCATTTCAACCATCCTGAAAAGAGGATATGTTGAAAAACGTGATAAGGAAGGAGTGAAAAGGGATTTCAGGGTATTGCGCCTCGCCAATGAAAAGATTGCAACAGTAACCGAACAGGAAAATACCGGAGCGGAAAAATCAAAATTATTTCCAACCGATCTCGGATTAGTAGTTACCGATTTCCTCGTTCAGAATTTTGATGATGTGATGGATTATGGCTTCACCGCCCGTATTGAAAATGAATTTGATGAAATAGCACTGGGCAAGATCAAATGGAATTCCATGATTGACGATTTCTACCTCCCTTTTAAAAAGGACGTAGACAATACCATGGAACATGCAGAAAGAATCAGGGGTGAAAAGGAATTGGGCATCGACCCGGTTAGTGGTAAAAAAGTGATTGCCCGCATGGGACGTTATGGCCCCATGGTGCAAATTGGTGATATTAATGATGAAGAGAAACCGAAGTTTGCCAAACTGAAGAATACCCAAAGCATCGAAACCATCAATTATGATGAAGCGATGGAACTTTTTAAACTGCCCCGTATTTTGGGCGAGTTCGAAGGAAGTCCGGTGCAGGTGAATATCGGGCGATTCGGCCCTTATATCGCCCATGATAAAAAATTCTATTCCTTAGGTAAAGAATACGATCCATATGAAGTGTCTTTGGAAGAAGCCATGCCCATGATCGTGGAAAAACGCAAGGCTAAAGACGAGCGTACTGTCAAAATTTTTGAAAAAGAAAAAATCCAGCTCCTCAAAGGCCCTTACGGCATCTACATAAAAAAAGGACTCCGCAACTTCCCTATTCCAAAAGAAAAGCAGGAAAAAGCCATCGACCTTACCATTGACGAGGTCCAGAAAATGATTGAAGAAGCCATTGCCAATCCTCCGAAGAAACGGACAACTAAGAAGAAAAAGGTATAAGAGAGTAGCCAGTCGCCAGTCGACAGTAGCCAATAACAGCCGCTACCTCGGTGGAATTTACCTGATAAATTTTATTAACTGCCTTTGGCTGTTGACTAAAGACTAACGACTCCCGACTTGTATTTCATGGCTGTTGACTGCCGACTGGTGACTGGCTACTGGCGACTGTTATCAAGGTCGTGTGGAAAACAAAAACGTTTCCACTAACGCCATTCCCCCGATATTTATTTCCGGAAACTGTTCACAATAAAACAGTTACCGCGTACGTCTTATAAAAAAGACACCTCAACCCATGGAACCAAACAGGGAAATATCAGCCTTATTTCATCTTCTTGATGACCCGGATACGGAAGTCTTTACAACCGTCAGCGAGCGGATCATCAGTTTCGGCAAGGAAATCATACCCAATCTAGAGGACCTTTGGGAGAATACCCCCCAGACTGATATCCAGGAAAGGATTGAAATGCTCATACACCGGTTGCATTTCCAGGACCTGCAGGGAGAATTCACCCAATGGGCCCGGAAAGATTACCCGGAGCTGCTGGATGGTGCGTTCCTGGTGTCAAAATATAAATTCCCCGACCTGCACCTCACTCCTGCCAACCATGAGCTGGAAAAGTTGCGCAAAAATATCTGGCTGGAACTGAACAGCTATCTTACTCCTTTAGAGCAGATTAATGTAGTAAATAAAATTTTCTACTCATTTCACAAGTACAAAGGCGTTGAGATTTCTTACCAAAACCAGGAAGATTTCCTGGTGAATAAAGTACTTGAATTGAAAAGAGGCAATTCAATAGCCAATGGAATCCTGTACCAGGCAGTTTGCCAGATGCTGGATATCCCGGTAAGGGCAATCAATATACCCCGACAGTTTATCCTGGCTTATTTTGATACCTCATCAGATTATTTCAATCCAACTCCTGCACCCAATAAGATCCTTTTTTATATCGACCCGGTATCCGGCCAGGTATACACGCAAAAAGATGTGGAACATTATTTCAACAGGATTTCGGTTCAGCCATCACCCTCCTATTTCAAACCCATGAGTAACCAACGTATTGTGCGGTTTTTATTGGAGGAGTATTCAAAATGTTTTGATGATGAGAAGAACAGGTATAAGCTGGAAGAATTGCTCGGATTAGGTGATATTTTAAAAGACAGAGGACAAAATGATGATGAAATCAGGTAACATTTTCCTCGCAAACCTGTCATATTCGCATATGTAGTTTTCAATTTTTTCATTCCGTTTAAATAGAATTTAAACCATCCGAAAGGATGGTTCTTTTTTTATCACACATGAATAATATCTTCCATATTGGTGTTTCTGTTTTCAGGCCTTATGCTTTTTAACCAAGCCTGATTCAATCTTATTTATTACATTTATAGGATATATTTTTCGATCAAAGATGATTTTTAGTTAATAGCTTAATATGAAGAAAGGGTCGGTTAGCAGAATTGCCAGGCTTATTATATTAATTCTTTTTGCTCATGGTAAACTGGCGGCACAACTAACTGCAGATGATAGTTCATTTCTCAACAAGGCGAAGGAAAATACCGTAAACTTATATCAACAGCAACTGGGAAACCAGTCAGGCTTGATCAATGGCAGTCAATACTTAGGCTATTCCTTCTCTTTTGCCAGCGGGTACCCCTATTTTTATAACGATACTTCCAATAACGGTTCCATTCTTTACGACAAGGTTGTATATCATCATATTCAACTACGGTATGATGAGGTTGCTGAAGTAGTCATTTGTTTTCAAACCTATCGTTCGGTTCAATTAATTTCCGAAAAGATCAACTGGTTTAACATCCTAAACCATCATTTTGAACGTATTGTCCTGGATAGTCTTAATCCTTCCATTCCTAAAACAGGATTTTATGAAGTTTTATACCAGGGGAAAATCAGTGTTTATAAAAAGGAAACAAAAAAAATCCAGGAAGACCTCCGGCCTCAGGGTACCGAAATCTTACGGACAATAGAAACTAAAATCCTTTATTTAATCAAAAAGAATAATACCTATTACCCTGTAAATAATAAGAAATCGCTTTTACAAATTTATGCAGATAAAAAAAATGAAATAGACCGGTTTATTAAAAAGAATAAATTCAAATATAAAAAAGACAAAGAGAATATGATAGTCAAAACAGCCGCTTATTACGACCAATTAATCAACTAAAATGGGAAAAATTTCTTTGATTATTTTATTAATAGGCAGCATGTTTTGTACCCGGGCAATTGGGCAACAGGATACTACGTATAAGGTTACCATCGATGTTAAAAATGTATCTGCCAAAGTTTTTTTCGGACAATTGGAAACACAAACAGGGCTTTATTTTTATTATGATGCTGATCAATTAGATTCACTTACTTTCAGTGTAACTGGTGTTAATCAACCCATACGTACCATACTTCGCCAGGCATTTGCCAACACAGCTTTTTCATTTGCCATAGACAAGCAACAGCATGTATTTATTTCCAAAGACAGGAATTTAAACCTGGCAGTAGCTCCTGATTACCTGTCAAAAGAAAAGCAGCTATCCAATAAAAACAGGGCCGACTTAAACCCGATTGAAGTGGAAAGTGAAAACACTAAAGTAACTAAGTCGCGAGGCGGGGATAAAGCTTCACTCGAAAATAAACTGTATGAAGTGGGCGAAAAATCATCCGGTAATCAGCCCGGGCCGGTTACCATTGCCGGAAATATTACAGATATAAAAACAGGTGAGCCTATAGTGGGTGCTTCCGTAATAGTAGAGGCTTTGGGAATAGGTGTCACTACAGACCAGTATGGTTATTATTCACTGTCATTACCAAGGGGAAGACATATTCTGAATATCCAGAGCCTCGGGATGTTTGATACAAGAAGGCAAATTGCCCTGTATGGCAATGGAAAATTCAATATAGAATTAAAGGCCACTGTCATTTCCCTGAAGGGTGTGGTGATTTCTGCACAAAAATTAAGCAATGTAAAAGGTGTGCAGATGGGTGTGCAGAAAATAGATATTAAAACCATTAAACAGGTGCCTGTTGCATTTGGGGAAGCGGACATCCTTAAAGTTGTAACCACACTGCCCGGTGTTAAAACCATTGGAGAAGCTTCAACCGGATTAAATGTAAGAGGAGGTGCCGCCGATCAAAACCTGATATTATTTAACGAAGCCACTTTATATAACCCGGCACACTTTTTTGGGATGTTTTCGGCGCTTAATCCCGAGGTAGTGAAAGATGTAGAGTTGTTTAAAAGCAGCATACCGGTTAAGTATGGCGGAAGACTTTCTTCTGTGCTAAATATGAACAGCCGGGAAGGAAATAAAAAGACCATTACCGGATCTGCTGGTATTGGACCACTAACAAGCAGGCTGCAGATTGAAGGCCCTTTGTTAAAAGACAAAGCTTCTTTTATCGTAGCCGGAAGAACAACCTATGCCGACTGGTTACTGAAATTATTGCCAGACGAATATGCAAACAGCCAGGCTTCTTTTTATGATGTAAACATGAACCTGAATTACGAAATTGATAAAAAGAATTCAGTTTATTTTACGGCTTATTTAAGCAATGACCGGTTCAATCTGAACAGTGACACCCTCTTTGGATATGGTAATAAAAATATTTCTGCAAAATGGAAACATATCTTTAATAATAAACTGAACAATGTAACCTCCGCGGGTTATGACCGGTATGAATATTATACAACCAGTGAGTCATTACCACAGGCAGCATATAAATTGAAATTTGATATAAACCAGTATTACTTCAGGACGCATTTCAATTATTACCTGAATAATTCGCATAGTTTTGATTTCGGTTTCAATACGCTGTACTACAAACTGCACCCGGGCTCATACCAGCCGGTAGGTTCACAATCCCTTGTTGAACCTGATGTACTTCCTTCTGAGCAGGCTTTGGAAAGTGCATTATATGTAAGCGATAAATACAATTATAAATCCTTTTTTATTGAAGGCGGTATCCGGCTGAGCATATTTAATTACCTGGGGCCGCAAACAGTAAATCTATATCCACCCGGCGTCCCCAAAACTGAATCAACCATAATTGGTACTGAGCAATATAAAACGGGTGCTGTCATCAAAACATATATAGGACCTGAATTCCGCATTTCAACACGATATGCTTTTAATGATAGTTTCTCCATAAAAGCATCATATAATACACAACGGCAGTATATCCATTCCATTTCCAATACAGCTGCCATTGCACCTACTGATATATGGAAACTCAGCGATCCCAATATTAAGCCCCAGTTTGGCAACCAGGTTTCACTGGGACTTTACAAGAATTTTAAATCAAATACCATTGAAACATCTGTAGAAATATATTATAAAACGATGAAGGATTACCTGGATTTTAAAAGTGGCGCCAACCTGATCCTGAATCCGCATCTGGAAACAGATGTAATTGGTACAAAAGGAAAAGCTTACGGGGTGGAAGTCCTGATCAAAAAAAATACCGGGAAATTTAATGGCTGGATCAGCTATACCTGGTCGAGAACGCTGCTTAAAATGGACGACCCTCTTGCCGGAGAAATCATCAATAACGGGAATTGGTATCCGGCCAGCTACGATAAGCCGCATGACATTACAATGATCTCAAATTATCGTTTTACACACCGCTTTAGTCTTTCACTTAATGCCACCTACAGCACAGGAAGACCTATCACTTTGCCGATTGGTGTGTTTTATTATGCAGGTGCACAACGCACATTATATGCCGACAGAAATGCCTATCGCATACCAGATTATTTCCGTATGGATTTTTCCATGAATATTGATGGTAACCACAAAGTGAATCAGCTTATACATACATCGTGGACTTTTGGTGTGTACAATTTAACCGGAAGAAATAATCCGTACTCGGTGTATTATGTTTCGGAAAACGGGTATATCAATGGGTACAAGTTGTCCATTTTTGGATCCGCCATACCTTATATCAACCTTAATATAAGATTTAAATGAAAAATATCATTTTATCAGCCATCCTGTTGATTTTAATAAATGGATGTAAGGAAAAATATGATTCTCCTTACGAATCACCGGATACCGGATACCTGGTAGTGGAAGGGGCGATCTATAGTGGGCCCGGGAAAACTACGTTGAGATTAAGTCGTACCGTTAAGCTCGATGACAAGACATATGTGTATGAAACCGGAGCCAAATTACGTGTTGAAGGCAATGACAATTCTGCCTACAATTTAATTGAAGATGTTAAAGGCACTTATATTGCCAGTAATCTACCTTTAAATAACAGCCAGCAATACAGGTTAAGAATAATTACAAAATCAGGCAAAGAATATTTGTCTGATTACGTATCAGTTATTCCAAACCCGGCGATAGACAGTATTCCCTGGGTTATGGAAAATGACGGACTGCAATTATATGTGGATACCCATAATCCGCAAAATAATACCAGGTATTATCAATGGGAATATATTGAAACATGGAAATTTCAATCGCAGTATCCATCATATTTGAAGTTGCAAATAACTGACCAGAATTATTCTGTAGTGCTCATAACT
>JAHEEX010000264.1 GCA_024640465.1 Sphingobacteriales bacterium
CGGTATACATGGTCAGTATAAAACCTGGTTCCTGGATTATGCATCTTACGTGATCCTGGAAAGGGCAGTGCCTGCCATTGAAGATGGACTTAAGCCTGTACAGCGAAGGATCCTTCATGCGATGAAAGAAATGGATGATGGCAGGTTGAATAAGGCTGCCAATATCATTGGTCAGACCATGCAGTACCATCCACATGGTGACGCCAGTATCCAGGATGCCCTTGTTAACCTGGGGCAGAAAGATTTGTTGATTGACACGCAGGGAAATTGGGGCGACCTCCGCACCGGGGATGATGCCGCCGCACCAAGGTATATTGAAGCCAGGCTGAGCAAATTTGCACTTGAAGTGGCTTTTAACGCCAAAACAACCGAATGGGCACTGAGTTATGATGGTCGTAAAAAAGAGCCTGTTACCCTGCCCATGAAATTTCCCCTTGTACTCGCACAAGGAGCTGATGGTATCGCTGTTGGTCTTTCTACAAAGATCCTCCCGCATAATTTTAATGAACTCATAGATGCTTCCATCAAATACCTGCGTGGAAAGAAGTTTGAACTATATCCTGATTTCCCTGCCGGTGGTATGATTGATGTAAGTAATTATAATGAGGGTAAAAGGGGCGGAAGAATTCGCTGCCGCGCCCATATTGAAGAACTGGATAAAAAGACCCTGGTTATACGCGATGTTCCCTATGGCGTTACCACCACACAACTCATGGATTCGATTGTTAAAGCAAACGACCAGGGAAAGATCAAAATCAAAAAAGTAACCGATAATACCGCTGCAAAAGTGGAAATATCCGTAGAACTGGCCCCGGGCATTTCTCCGGATATTACCATTGATGCTTTGTATGCATTTACAGATTGTGAAATAAGTATCGCTCCAAATGCCTGCGTAATTGTAGAAGACAAACCGATTTTCACAGGTGTGCCTGAACTGCTTAGGATTTCAACCGATAAAACAAAAGACTTACTTCGTCGCGAACTGGAGATCAAACTGGAAGAACTGGAAGCAAAATGGCATTTCACTTCCCTGGAAAAGATATTCTTTGAAGAAAAAATCTATAAGGAATTAGAGAAAAAACATGAAACCTGGGAAAAAGTACTTGATTCAATCAACAAAGCGTTCCAGCCTTTTCTCAAAAAATTAAAAAGAGGCATAACCAGGGAAGATATCCTTAAACTAACGGAGAAGCCTGTACGCAGAATTTACCGTTTGGATATTGATGAACTGATAGAACAAATTAAAGGCATCGATAAAGAGATCAAAGAAACCAAACACCATCTTGCAAACCTGGTAGATTATGCCGTATTGTATTTCGAGGGCCTCCAGCAGAAATATGGTAAAGAACGCCAGCGTAAAACGGAGATCAGGCCTTTTGATGTGATCCAGGCCCGCCAGGTGGCGATTGCCAATGCCAGGTTATATGTAAACAGGGCCGAGGGATTCATCGGTACCGGTCTTAAAAAGGATGAATTTGTAGTGGAATGTTCAGACCTGGATGATATCATTGCATTTACCCGAAGGGGAATTATGAAGGTGGTTAAGGCCGGGGATAAAGTTTATATAGGTAAGGACATCCTCCATGTGGCGGTTTTCCAGAAGACGGATGAACGGATGACCTATAACATGATCTACACAGATGGTGCAACAGGTATTTCTTTCGCCAAAAGATTCAATGTAACCGGTATTACCCGTGATAAGGAATATGATCTGACAAAAGGATCTGATAAAAGTAAAGTGAATTATTTCAGTGTAAATCCCAATGGAGAAGCCGAAGTAGTGACAATTATTCTAAGCCCCAATTGTTCAGCCCGCAATAAAGTGCTGGATTTTTACTTTGAAGAACTTGATATCAAAGCACGCGGGGTTTTGGGTAACCAGGTAACCAAGTATCCGATAAAAAATGTGAAGTTTAAAGAAGCGGGCCGTTCTACTTTGAGTGGCCGTAAACTTTGGTTTGATGATTCGGTTGGCAGGTTGAATACGGAAGAAAAAGGTGAATACCTGGGAAGCTTTGAGCCGGAAGATAAGCTGCTGGTTTTTTATCATGATGGCAGTTATGAACTTCGGGAAACTGAACTGACACAACGCTTTGATCCCGAACAGATCATCGATCTGGAAAAATTCAACCCGGACAAAATTGTTACGGCCATTTACCTGGATAAGGATAAGCTGCAGTTTAACGTTAAGCGTTTCAGGATAGAAACGACTACCCTTAATAATAAATTTGTATTTATTAAAGAAGGGGAGGGGAATTACCTTGATTCAGTGACCACTGTAGATAAACCTTTGGTTTCTGTTAAATCAGGAAGGGGAACACAGGCTCGTGTAACAAAAGTCAAGTTGATTGATTTTGTAGAAGTGATGGGCTGGAAAGCAGTGGGAAATAAATTAACGGATTATACCAAGAGCACGGAAATGGAATGGCTGCACAAGCCGGAAGACCCACAGCAGGAACTGTTTTGAAGTGGAAAGTGGAAAATCGAAAATCGAAAGTGGAGTTTAAGTGAAATTAATGTAGGAATTTCTTTTTAATTGAGCCACGGAACCCACAGAAAAACAGCCGGGTAAACAGCCAATGTATTTACTGTATTTGTCTTTTTCCTGCTGTTATTCCGTGTTATCCGTGGCAAAATTGAATTGAATTTATTGTTTCTTTCTCCTTATTCTAACCGTTCCATTAAGGGATAAATTACTGGTGGAAAAGAGTTCAAATCGGTTAACCCCGTCTGTTATGATCATCAGTGCCGTATTGGGAGGTATTGTTCCAAGGTTTTCAGCAAACAAACTCACCTCATGAACTGAGGTCAACGGATCAAGCTTAATATAAATATTTACGCCCTGTGCATCCAGGCCCTGGTGTGTAAGAATAGGAACCTTATTATAAAAAACGGAAACGGTGTCTCCGTCTATATCTCCGTTATCATAGAGGGTAACCCTGATAGAATCAGACACCACTTCAATCTCATTTAACAAATAAGGTTTCCTGTCTGAGAATTGCTTTAATACCGGTTCCGGTGCGGCTTCCTTTTTTTCTGACACTAATTCTGGTGTTACTACTACTTCGTCCAATACAGGAGACCAGATTTTTTTCACCGCAACCGACCCTTTAATCAGGCTGTCGGTATTGGTTTCATTGAAGTCTTTAAAAAATACAATTTCCAGGTCGGGGCAGGTATACCGATAACGCTCATCCCTCAGAAAATTCCCTTTTAATTGTGTTTTGACTTTTGACACAATCAATTGAGCCTGGAAATCCATGGGGCAACTTACACTCGGCATCGATGTTGAAGAGCGGTAATACATCAATGGGATATTCTTAATCTCTACCATCCGGGTTTTGGCATTATACGTACCCCTTACAATAAAACTCTGGTAAGTGTTCTTAAAATAATAACCCATCACCCCTTCAACTTCCTTGCCATCCTGTTTGATCACCATTTCAGCCAGGTAATTATTATTGATCCCTTCCATCATCACATCGGCTTTGCCATACCAGCTTCCGCTGATATTTTGAGCCTGCAAAGACAGGCAAAAACAGGAAAATAAAATGATTGTAAGCGTTTTCATCATCTCAAAATACGGCAAAATATCATGCCATCGGGGTGGCTTAAGAAGATTTATGATTCTCTTGTACCAGCTATATTTTTTATTGCTGAAAGAGAAGGATTTAAATCACACAGTAAAAAATTATTTAAGATATCTTTTTATTTCTCTTTCCGATTCGCGGTCTTTTATACTGGCCCTTTTATCATGTAGTTTTTTGCCTTTTGCCAGCCCGATTTTAATTTTTGCCAGCCCGTTTTCGCTAAAATAAATTTTTAAGGGGATCACCGTATAACCTTTATCCTTGAGCCTGTTCTCCAGTTTTTTCAGTTCTTTTTTCTTCAGCAGGAGTTTCCGGTCGCGGGTAGGAACATGATTGGCATAAGTACCAAAATCATACTCGGCAATATAGAGGCTTTTCACCCAAATCTCTCCATGATCCATGATGCAGTAGCTATCGTTAAAACTCGCTTTACCTGAACGCAGCGCTTTTACTTCCGTTCCGGTTAATACCATACCGGCATCGTATGTATCATCGATGTAGTATTCAAAATAAGCCGATCTGTTTTTGATTTCCATGTTTTCTGCGGCAAAATCCTTTGCACACCTGTTCTGCTATCAGTGTTTAAAAAGCGTAAGTAATGTAGCCAGTTTATCACGCAGTTCCTTACGATTGACTATGATGTCAAGAAATCCATGGTCCATAACAAACTCTGAACTCTGGAAACCTGCAGGCAGATCTTTCTTGATGGTTTCCTTGATAACCCTTGGGCCGGCAAAGCCAATCATGGCGCCGGGTTCCCCGATATTGATATCACCCACCATAGCAAATGATGCGGTTGTTCCGCCATAAGTAGGGTCGGTACAAAGAGATATATAAGGAATGCCCGCTTCTGAAAGCTGGGCCAGTTTTCCTAATGTTTTGGGTAATTGCATCAATGAAAAAGCGCTTTCCATCATCCTTGCTCCACCACTTTTACTGATGATCATGAGGGGTATCCGGTTTTTACGGGAATAATCGGCTGCACGGGCAATTTTTTCACCCATGACACTACCCAGTGAACCACCAATGAAATTGAAATCCATACAACAAACTACCAGGTCGTTTTCTTTGACCACTCCCACACCTACAGTGATGGAATCATGTAATCCTGTTTTGAAATAAGCTTCTTCAAGCCTCTTTTTATATGGCTTCAGATCGTTAAACCCGAGATAGTCGATCGAATGAACTCCGCCGAATAATTCAGTATACTGTTT
>JAHEEX010000087.1 GCA_024640465.1 Sphingobacteriales bacterium
TTCTTTTTTTTCTTTATCAATCAGTAAAATCTTTTTGTTGGAAAACTTTCCGGAACGGATCATATGAACTGCCAGGCTTAGGCCTGCACATCCCATGCCTGAGATGATATAATCGTATGTGTTGGATGAAGATTTAATAAGTGTATGTTTTATTGGCCATGCCAGCTGGCTGTTGACTCCCGACTCAAGACTCTCGACTGTTAATCGAGTTCCGGGGCATATTCCACTTTCTTTCCCGCCATCAGTTTCTTATCCCTCCGCACTTTCTCCCAATATTTTTGGTGAACATACAGCATGCCAAAACTTTCTCCTTCATGTTTATCAAGATGCTTATGGTGCATTTTATGTGCCCAGCGGATCGCCCTGACATAAGTGTTTTTACTCCTGGAAAACCATTTAAAGCGTTGGTGGATGATCACATCATGTACCAGGAAATATGCAAATCCATAAGCCATGATTCCAAATCCGATGGCTTGCTGCCACCAAACATGATTAAGAGAGCCAAAGGCGATGAGGAGCATACTGGGTATGGCAAAAATGACAAAGAATGCGTCATTTTTCTCAAAAAACCCTGGCTCAACCTGGTGATGGTCCCTGTGCAGGTACCACAAAAAGCCATGCATAACCCATTTATGCGTAGCCCATGTTATGCCTTCCATTATCAGAAAAGTACCAACCAAAACGAGGATAAAATATAACCAGGTCATAATGCTCAAAGTTACAAGGTTTCGGGAAAATGTTCCGGCTTTTCCGGTTTTCAGCTTTCAACATGTATCCCCTTAATAACAGCCGGCTATAAAATTTGTTCTACCTTGATATTCCAAATTCAAGATGTAATCATATGTGGCTATCTTATATATGGCTTGCCTTAGGCTGGATAATATATGGTGCCCTGCATAGTATACTGGCCAGCACTGCATGCAAGGGTTGGTTTGAACGGAAATCTGCCTTTATTGAACGCCATTACAGGATACTGTATATATTGATTGCTTTTATCTCATTGGTTATAATGGCAGTTTTGTTCTGGGAAACTCCCCGTTTCCTGATTTGGAAGCCAACACTCGTATTACAAATTCCCGGTATCTTATTTATCATTTGCGGATGTGTTATAATGGGAATCATCATTAGGAAATATTTTAGTACGGTGAAAAATTTGCATGATCTGATGTATGATAACGCCATCCCCGTACTTTTTCAAAAAGGCCTCCATGGCATTGTTCGACACCCATTGTACCTGGGAACTTTTTTGCTGATCTGGGGGTTTTTCCTGCTACTCCCGTACGGGTCATTATTGGTTACCAATGTCATCATCACCCTATATACCATCCTGGGTATAGGTTATGAAGAAAAAAAATTAATCCTGGTTTTTGGTGAAAAATATGTCCGCTATAAGGAGGAGGTTCCAATGTTATTACCAAAATTCCGGAAAACAGGCACTGGATAAAGCCAAAATACCAATTTACCAACTGCTTCTTGATGGCCATTGGCCTGAATAATGATTTACATCATTGCCTGCTTACTTTTTTTAACCTTGCTTTATGGTATATTGAAATTGAAGGGTATGGATTACAGGATGTTTTATGCAGAGTTAGGAAAACTCTTATACGCAGTAGCTGATGCCGATGGGATAGTATCGCCACAGGAAAAAACGAATATGTTTGAACTGGTACAAACCAGGCTCATGCATAAAGAAATACATACTGATGAATTTGGGACCAATGACGCCTGGTATGCAGCTTTTGAATTTGAAGTGGCCGATGAACAGATCATGTCTGCTGAGGATGCTTTTTTATCTTTCACAGAATATATCGAAGAAAATAAAAACAAACTGGATGAAGATACAAGGCAACTATGTTTAATCCTGGCAGACAAACTGGCTGATTCTTACCGGCATACCAATAAAAAAGAGAACGCACTGATACAAAAATTAAGGGAAGTACTATTCAGCCTGGAAAACAAACCCTCAACCCTCAAAAAGGGAATGGGATAACTTAAAATTCTGAATTTTGAAATCTTTCAATTATGAAAAAAATTATTGTTGCATTCGACGGAAAACATTTTTCAGAAGGTGCCATGCAAATGGCTGAATGGCTGAATGAAAAACAAACCGTATTGTTAACAGGTGTTTTCCTGAGCCCTGTGGATTACCGGGAAATAATAGGTTACAGCGGAATGGGTATAGGCACTCCGGTAATGATGCCTCCAATAGAAACGGATGATACGCTGGTGAATCTAAATATACGCAAGTTTGAAGAAAGATGCCAGAAACATGGATTGGAATACCGTGTGCATAAAGACACTGATCTTTTTGCCTTACAGGAACTCATAACCGAAACCAGGTTTGCCGACCTGCTGATAGTGAGCAGTGAATTGTTCTATGAGAATATTGACAAAAACCAGCCAAACGACTACCTGAAAAAAACACTGCACGAATCTGAATGCCCGGTGATGCTGGTACCGGAAAGTTTCCTGCCTCCATTTAGCCTTACCCTGGCCTATGACGGAAAAGCATCATCCGTTTTTGCCATCAAGCAGTTTGCTTACCTTTTTCCGGAGATTACAGATCTGGAGACTTTAATAGTAACATTAGAGGAGAACGATAAAGAAATGCCGAAGCTTGAATTTATTGAAGAACTGGCGGCAAGACATTTTCCCTCCTTAACTATTCAGAATCTGAGTGGTGAAAATAAAAATACTTTTGGAAGCTGGATTAGCGAAAAAAGAGGAAGCCTCTTGATCACCGGTGCCTATGGCCGGGGAGAATTATCTTCCCTTTTCAAAAAGAGCTTTGTTACAGATGTAATCAGGCAACACAAAGTTCCCATCTTCATAGCCCATCATTGATCAGATAAATATAAAACATCCATTGCGGCATTCGATTAATGAAAAACCGCTATGTTTGAGCTGAACAGATAAAATTTATATGGTGGATAAAGCCCATAAACAACCCCAGAATGAAATCCTCTTTCTGGAGGGTCCTCGTTCCAGGTGGGATGATTTTAAATTTGTCGTTAAAGTTTGCATTGAATTTATAAGGGGTTTCCGGGCTCTTCATTTTGTGGGACCCTGTGTAACCATATTTGGCTCAGCGAGGTTTGGGGAAGACAGTCCCTATTACCAATTAACCCGAAAACTTTCCGGAGAGATCGCCAAACTTGGGCTTACCATTATGACCGGTGGTGGTCCGGGTATCATGGAAGCTGCCAACAGGGGTGCACGTGAAGCAGGCGGGAAGTCGGTAGGATGCAATATTGTTCTTCCCATGGAACAGGAACCAAATCCCTACCTGGATAAATGGGTAGATATCCGGTACTTTTTTGTCCGTAAAACCCTGCTTATTAAATATTCCTATGTTTTTGTAATTATGCCCGGCGGGTTTGGCACTTTGGATGAATTATTTGAAGCGATGACACTGATCCAGACCCGTACCATAAAGGATTTTCCGGTGATCATTTTTTGTAAAGATTACCATAAAGACATGCTGGAACATATAGAACGAATGAAAGAGCAGAAAACCATATCACCACAAGATCTCTCTCTTTTCCTGGTCACAGATTCAATTGAAGAAGCCATTTTACATATCCAACACTCCATCAATAAGTTTGGATTACAACCCGCCAAACCCCATCCCCTCAGGTGGCTTTTTGAGAAAAACTGAGTTCAAACAGCCTGAAATCGATTTAGCAAACTATTGAAAATCAATAAGTAGAAATAATTTCTTAACTTATTGTTTAACTAAACAATATTAATATTATAGTATCGTTAAACCGATACAAGCTGTTGGTTGGTAGTTGATAGTTGGCAGCCCAGGCAAGCAAAAAATAGATTACTAATTTATTTGATTTACCGCGGCTGTTCATTTTCAACTTTCGACTTTCGATTTTACATTTCCCTTTTCCCCTCCGTCCCCCTGATAACTGTCACTTCCAGGTTTGACATCCGTCATATGCAAACTACTTGTTGGAAACTATTTTTGTAACGGGCTTAATACGCCCATAAATCCTATTGCCATGGATACCAGAATTGTTGATTTATTCATCAAAGAAAATGACGCGTGGGATGATATGATCACCCGTCAGAAGAGCGAAATTCCCACATTGGAAAAAATGCTCAGCGATGTTATAATGGAGAGAAAGAATATAGGGGAAGATACCCTGGCCAATGTAAGTTTCCTGAAGAAAGAAATGTCTAACCAGGAAGTGCATATGGGTGCTTTAAAGGAAGAACTGGCAAAACAACAACATTACCTGGTAAAGGAAAAAAAGGCAGATGGGGATAAATTCGCCATTAACACTGTATCGAGCCAGAATATACTCAGGGAAAGGATCAGGAGTGTGGAACGCACATTCATTGAGTTGAAATGTAATTTCCTGAATTATATGGCAACCATACTATGACCATTACATTTACATGCCAACAACAACAATTGCGGAAACAACAGAGATTTGTTACCATTGCGGGGAGAACTGCGACCATTCCATAAAAGCGGAAGAAAAATTTTTCTGTTGCGAAGGTTGCCGACAGGTATTTCTTTTATTGAACGAGAATGACCTGTGCAATTATTATGACCTGGATAAAAACCCGGGCATCAGGGCAAAAGGCAGGTTTGTTTCTGGACGTTTTGACTACCTCGATGATCCTTCCATCATCCGGAAACTGACTCGTTTTACAGATGGCAAACAAACCCACGTTGTTTTCTCCCTTCCGCAAATGCATTGTGCCAGTTGTATCTGGCTGCTCGAAAACCTGCATAAGATTCATCCCGGTATCATCTCTTCCAAAGCAAATTTTCAACGCAAGGAAGTATTTATCATTTTTGATGAGGCACTAACCTCGCTTAAAAAAATTGTGGGGTTGCTGGCTTTTACCGGATATGAACCTTATATCAGCCTGCAGGACGAAGAAGCTAAAAAACCGGTATCGTATAACCGAAAATATATCTACCGGATAGGTGTTGCCGGGTTCTGCTTCGGCAATATCATGATGCTGAGCTTCCCTGAATATTTCTCTTCCGGCAACATAGAACAAAAGGGATTAAAGGAAGTTTTCAGCTACCTGAACCTGACTCTTTCCCTGCCGGTAATTTTTTTCAGCGCCTCTGAATTCTTTGTTTCAGCCTGGAAAGGTCTCAGGCAAAAATGGCTGAACATTGATGCGCCTATTGCACTGGCCATACTGGTGGCGTTTGGAAGAAGTGTTTATGAAATCATTAGTGGGACCGGCCCCGGGTATTTAGACTCTATGAGCGGTATCGTATTTTTTATGCTCATCGGCCGCTGGTTCCAGAATAAAACCTACGATTCGTTTTCATTTGACAGGGACTATAAATCTTATTTTCCATTAGGCGTTACCGTTATCAAAGAAGGCACGGAAAAAAATATTCCCGTCAGTAGTCTAATTAAAGGCGACAGGATCCTTGTCCGAAACGAAGAAATGATCCCGGCAGATGCTGTGCTGATGAGCCCTGAAGGAAATATCGATTATAGTTTTGTATCAGGCGAAAATACACCGGTCTTAAAAAGGAAAGGAGAACTGATTTACGCCGGCGGAAAACAATCGGGTGGTGCCATTGAACTGGATGTGGTAACACCGGCATCCGGCAGTTATATAACCCAGTTATGGAATAATGAAATATTTCATAACCGGAAGAACCAGGACAAATCTTTCATTCATCCCTGGAGCAGGTATTTTACCTATGCCCTTTTTACCATTGCGTTATTGGCGGGTACCTATTGGTACAATACAGATCCATCAAGGGTTTGGCCGGTTATAACCAGCGTGCTGATCGTTGCCTGTCCCTGTTCCTTATTACTGTCTGCCACCTTTACATATGGCAATATGCTGCGGATTTTTGGCAAAAATAAAATGTACCTGAAAAATGCCGGTGTTATTGAAACACTCGGCAAAATCGATACCCTTGTATTTGATAAAACAGGAACCATTACCCATAATCAATCTGCCATTGTCAGATATGAAGGCGAGGCATTAAATGCAACAGAACTAAATATTATAAAAACGGTTTCAAGGCAGTCATCACACCCCCTCAGTAAGATCATTTCATCTGACTTACAAAAAAGGAACAGCGATCGATTTTTACAGGTAAACGGATTCCGTGAGTTTGCAGGAATGGGTGTTGAGGCAAGTGTTGCAGATATTACCGTTCGACTTGGATCATCGCCCTTTGCCCGTTTTATTACGGAAAAAGACTTTACTACTGAAGATACCGGCACCCATATTTATGTGTCATTAAATGGGGAGTTGAAAGGGAATTTTACCGTCAGTAATGATTACCGCCCCGGGCTTAGGCAAGTTGCAGAAGAACTGGAAAAGGACGGTTATAATCTCCATCTCCTAAGCGGTGATAATAATCATGAAAGAAAAAACCTGGAGGAATTATTGGGTACGGAAGTTCCTATGCTATTCCGTCAAAGCCCACAACAGAAGCTGGACTATATTAAATCACTTCAGGACCAGGGTAAAAAAGTACTGATGCTGGGTGATGGATTGAATGATGCCGGCGCTTTGCAACAAAGCGATGCGGGGATAGCTGTTTCAGACGACACCAACCTCTTTTCTCCAGCGAGCGATGCGATCCTTCATGGAAGTAAAATTGGCCAGTTTGGTCGTTTGCTCCGGTTTGCCCGGTCGGGTAAGCCCATTGTTACCCTTAGTTTCATTTTATCCATTTTATACAATATAGTAGGATTGGGATTTGCCACGCAGGGTCTTTTATCACCACTGGTGGCGGCCATACTTATGCCGGCCAGTTCTATCAGTATTGTCATATTTGTTACACTGGCATCTTCCTTTTCTGCCAGAATGAAAGGTTTGGAAGCCTGATATCCAGGTGTTGCCGTTTTCTTGTTTGAACTTCTATATCCATTTGCTAAACAAGATGACCGTGGCATGACCAAAATCAGTCCACCTTTTGACACTCATCATTTCATATGGCAGGGTCAGCCGATATTTTTGGCCAGCCAAATAGTAGACCATGAGTGTATTCTTCATACTTATTAGTGCCAGTATACTAATTGCCGGAGGATTTCTGCTGGCATTTTTATGGTCAGTTAAAAACGGGCAGTTTGATGATGATTATACACCATCTGTACGTATGCTATTTGATGATAAGCCTGCCCGGGAGAAAAACACCACATCAACTCCTTCAATCAACCAAACCAATCCATAATGCAAGTCGAAAAATTCTATTACGACAACAAGATTGTGCGCAATTTTGCCTTCGCCGCCATCATTTGGGGCGTTGTAGGTATGCTCATCGGCCTGTGGGTAGCATTACTGATGGTATTCCCTGGCTGGAATATCGGTGGAATTCCCGTGGGTAAAGAAACAATTGGCCTGACATTTGGCCGTCTTCGCCCGCTGCACACCAATGCCGTGATTTTTGCCTTTGTAGGCAATGGCATGTTCATGGGCGTTTATTATTCCCTGCAAAGGCTTCTGAAAACAAGGATGGCCAGTGATATGCTGAGCAAGATCCACTTCTGGGGCTGGCAGCTGATCATTGTTGCGGCAGCGCTTACTTTGCCGCTGGGTATCACCACCAGCAAAGAATATGCTGAGTTGGAATGGCCAATAGATATTGCCATTGCACTAATTTGGGTGGTCTTTGGCTGGAATATGTTTGCCACTATCCTCAAACGCAGGGAACGTCACCTATATGTGGCCATCTGGTTTTATATAGCCACTTTTGTTACAGTTGCCGTATTGCATATTGTAAATTCCATGGCAATGCCGGCATCTATCTTAAAAAGCTACTCCATGTATGCCGGTGTACAGGATGCGCTGGTACAGTGGTGGTATGGTCATAATGCGGTAGCATTTTTCCTCACAACACCTTACCTCGGCCTGATGTATTATTTTATGCCTAAAGCCGCCAACAGACCGGTTTTCTCATACAGGCTTTCCATCATTCACTTCTGGGCACTCATATTTTTATATATCTGGGCAGGACCACACCACTTATTGTATACTGCCTTACCAAACTGGGCTCAATCATTGGGTATCGTTTTCAGTTTTACCCTGATTTTCCCAAGCTGGGGTGGTATGATCAATGGTCTGCTTACTTTACGCGGAGCATGGGATAAAGTAAGGGAGGATGTGATATTGAAATTCATGGTGGTTGCGGTTACCGCATATGGTATGTCAACTTTCGAAGGCCCAATGCTTTCATTGAAGAATGTAAATGCAATCAGTCACTTTACAGACTGGACTATTGCACACGTTCACGTGGGTGGACTTGGCTGGAACGGGATGCTAACATTTGGTATACTTTACTGGATCATTCCAAGGATATTCCAAACCGAGCTTCATTCCAAAAAGCTGGCCAATGTCCACTTCTGGATATCTACACTCGGTATTATTTTTTATGCTGTTCCAATGTATTGGGCCGGATTTAAGCAAAGCCTGATGTGGAAAGAATTTACAGATGCCGGCCAGCTTAAATACCAGTTCCTGGAAACAGTCACACAGCTCAAACCTTTCTTTGCTTTACGGGCTTTTGGTGGAACATTGTTCTTTATTGGATCACTGCTGATGGTATATAATTTATTCAAAACCGCTGCTGCAGGATCATTACTTGGAGATGAAGAAGCCGAAGCGCCAGCCCTTGAAAAAGCGTACGTACAGCATCATGGGGAACACTGGCATCGCTGGATTGAAAGAAGGCCGGTTCCATTCCTGGTACTTACGCTTGTAGTAATACTGATTGGTGGTATAATTGAATTGATCCCAACTTTCCTGATCAAGTCTAACGTGCCAACCATTTCGAGTGTTAAACCATATACCCCACTTGAACTGCAGGGAAGGGATATTTATATCAGGGAAGGCTGCTATACCTGTCACTCACAAATGATCAGACCTTTCCGATCTGAAACTTCCAGGTACGGAGAGTACTCCAAAGCCGGGGAATTTGTATACGATCATCCATTCCAGTGGGGTTCAAAACGAAGCGGTCCGGATCTGGCACGTGAAGGTTCAGGCAACCTGCGTAAGAGTAACTCATGGCACTACAACCATATGGATGATCCACAAGCTTTATCAACCGGATCTATCATGCCTGCCTATTCCTTTATGCTTGATCATGATCTTGATACGGCATCCACACCTGGTAAGATCAGGACCATGCAGAAACTGGGTGTACCATATCCTGAAGGGTATGATCAAATTGCCAATAAGGAATTAATGGATCAGGCAAAGCTGATAACAGAAAACCTGAAAACAGATGGTATTAAAACTGCTCCGAATAAAGAAATCATAGCCATCATCGCTTACCTGCAAAGGATGGGAACAGATATTTCAAAATCTCAAACTGCTCAAAAATAAAATCATGCTGAAATTCATCAGTAAATATGCGGACAAGATTAATGGTATTGATATCTACCCAATCATTTCATTGATCATTTTCGTAGTCTTCTTTACAGCCATGCTGGTCTATGTAAAGAAAATGAAAAAGAGCAGTATCGATGAAATGAAAAATTTACCATTGGACTGATCGAAGAGCCAAAAAAAACTAACGTTTAAAAAATTTACATATGTCATTTCCCTTCCAACATCAACTCATGAAAAAGTTAATAGCATCCTGCTTATTTCTTTTACCAGCGTTGACCTTGCTGGCAAAAGGCGGCGGCATCGCGCCGGATCCAAAGGCAACAACAAACTGGCTGGAGATCCTGCTGGTTTTTGTAGCGGTAATATTATTAGTTGTGATCTGGGGGCTGGGCCAGGTATTGCTTATGCTTAACAGGCAGTTGCTACAAAAAAGAAAAGATAATCATGCCGGACCACTGGCCATATTAATCATTTCTTTATTGAGCTTATCAGATTCTGTACAGGCACAAACAACTGATGCCACAACCACTGTTGTTGAAAAAGCAGCAAACTATGGCGGACTTTCACAACTTGAGTTCTATGCCATTGCCACAGTGATTGTTCTTGAAGTAATCGTCATTTTCTTCCTGGCATTCATGGTGAGAAGGTCTTACCGCGAAATATCCGGAGCAGCAGATGCGGCATTATCAGCAGTAAAAGAATCAAGGTTATCCAGCTGGTGGAGCAATCTCGATAAAAATGTATTCACCCGTGCCGTACCAATTGAACAGGAAGCAGATGTATTGCTTGATCATGATTATGATGGTATTAAAGAATTGGATAATGCCCTCCCACCCTGGTGGAAGTGGGGTTTTTATTTTACCATTATTGTTGCCGTAATATACATTTTCAATTACCATGTTTTTGGTACCGGTAAAAATCCTGAGCAGGAATACGCTGCGGAAATGGCTGAAGGAAAACGTGTGGAAGAATTATATAAAGCGCGTACAAAAGACCTGGTAGATGAAAATAATATCACCCTTGCAAACGCTGATGAAATAGCAGCGGGTAAGGCCCTTTTCACACAGAACTGCGTTGCCTGTCATATGGCAGACGGGGGCGGTGGCATTGGTCCTAACCTGACAGATGAATATTGGATACATGGTGGCGGATTAAACGATATATATAAAACCATCAAACTGGGTTATCCAGACAAAGGAATGCAGTCATGGCAAACAATGTTTAGCCCCGCCCAGATACGCAACCTGACCGGATTTGTAAAATCGCTTAGAGGTTCTAAACCAGCAAATCCCAAGGCTCCGCAGGGTGACCTGTTTTCTGAAAAAGCTGTAACTGCACCTGCAGCTAAAGACAGTGTAGCCGTGAAAGATAGTGTAGCAGTAAAATAAAAAAACATGAGTCAATTACCGGAACAGGCAAGTGAGAAAAAATCCAGGATGGATCAAAGTTTCCGGGATTCGGTAGCAACAATTGACAAAAAGGGCCATCGGAATTATATTTTTCCCAAAAAACCCAAAGGAAAATTATACAATAAACGAACCCTCGCCAGTATCATTTACCTGATCATTTTTTTCGGGCTCCCCTTCATAAAAATTCATGGAGAGCCCATGTTTATGATCAATATACTGAAAAGGAAATTTATCCTTTTCGGACAGATTTTCGGGCCACAGGACTTTTTCATTTTCGCACTGGGGATGCTCACTTTCATGGTATTCATCATCCTGTTTACCGTGGTATTTGGCCGTGTATTCTGCGGCTGGGCCTGTCCTCAAACGGTTTTCATGGAAATGGTTTTCCGGAAAATTGAATACTGGATCGATGGTGATTATACCAAACAAAGGCAGTTGAAAGAAATGCCCTGGAATGGATACAAGATCCGTAAAAGAGTGACCAAAATAGCTATCTTTTATCTTTTGTCCTTCATCATTGCCAACTTCTTCATGGCATACCTGATCAGTATGGATGAAGTTTTACATTATGTCAGGGAAGGTATCAGCAGTCATTTTGGAACCTTTATGGCACTGATTGGCTTCAGCACTGTTTTCTTTTTTGTGTTTTACTGGTTTCGGGAACAGGTATGCATTGTTGTTTGTCCGTATGGCCGTTTACAAGGTGTTTTACTTGATAAAAACTCCATTGTGGTTGCATATGATTATGTACGTGGGGAACCCAGGGGAAAACTTAAAAAAGAAGCTACGGAAAAATCTGGAGATTGCATTGACTGTGCCGCCTGTGTAAGGGTATGCCCAACCGGTATTGATATCAGAAATGGGACTCAACTGGAATGCGTGAACTGTACGGCCTGTATTGACTCCTGTGATGAGATTATGGAAAGTGTAAAAAAACCAACAGGCCTCATTCGCTTTGCATCAGAAAGCCAGGTGGCAAAAAGCGAGAAACCAAAGATCAACGCACGGATCATTGCTTATTCAGTGGTATTGCTTGCACTGGTTTCAGCATTAGGCTTTATGCTGGCCAGCCGGGACGATGTTGATGTTACCATACTCAGAACATCCGGATCTGTTTACCAGACACTGCCTGATGGAAGGATTGGAAACATTTATAATGCAAAGCTGGCAAACAAAACACATGAGGATATTCCACTCACACTGAAACTTGAAAATATTAAAGGTGAAATTGAAGTAATTGGCAAGGATATTCTTGTACAAAAAGAAGACTACAAAAATGCCACTTTCATTATTAAGGTAGAACCAAAAGAAATTAAAAACAGGAGAACACCTATTAATATCAGCATTTACCAGGACAATATAAAGATCAGGACAGTTTCCACAACCTTCATCGGACCGATGGAATAAATAACAGATTATGAAATTCAATTGGGGATATAAAATCACTGTTTTCTACCTGGTCTTTATTGCCGGTATCATGTACCTCGTGATACAATCAAGCCGGCAGAAAATGGACCTGGTTACAACAGATTACTATGCACAGGAACTCAAATACCAGGATAAGATAGATCAGTCAAAACGAGCCGATGAATTATCAGAACCAATCCGTTACCAGGTTTCTGAAACGGGGATCCTGATTAATTTCCCAAAAGAGTTCCTGGGGAAAAGTATAACCGGTAATGTTCAGTTATATTATCCGGCAGATGAAAAAAAAGATATACTTGCCAATATTCAAACCAACCAAAATCAGTTTCAATTAGCGATTCCGGATAAACGTTCCGGCATGCATATCATAAAAATAAATTGGGAAGTTGCCGGAGTGAGTTACTATTTTGAAGAACCCGTTTTTATGCCCTAATATTTTAATCACCATGTGGCAATTATTCATACCTGGATTTATTATGGGCCTTGCCGGCAGCCTGCATTGTGTGGGTATGTGCGGCCCTATTGCCATGGCATTGCCGCTCCAGGAAAAAACCACCTGGGGCAAGCTCCTGGGCAGTTTTCTCTATAATTCAGGCAGGATTACCACCTATGCCGTATTCGGCCTTGTTTTTGGATTCATCGGCAGAAGTTTTGCCTGGTTTGGCTGGCAGCAAAAAATTTCTATCAGCCTGGGCATCATCATTCTTTTATTCCTGGTTATCCCAAAGCTGTTTCCTGATAAAAACCTGCACCCAAAAATTCAACTAGTTATGGCAGGCATAAGACAAAAGATTAGCCAATACCTGTTCAAAGGAAATCCTGCTTCCTTGTTTGCTACCGGACTGCTTAATGGTTTACTTCCATGTGGTCTAGTATATATGGCTTTGGCTGGAGCAACTGTTGCTGGTGAGGCTTTGAAAGGTTCCTTGTTCATGATGTTTTTTGGGCTTGGCACAATGCCGGCCATGTTTTTTACTGCCATTTTTGGGAGCTGGATAAAACAACCTGTGCGCACCAGAATCAGAAAGTGGTATCCGGCCCTGATGGTCATTATGGCAACACTATTGATCCTGAGGGGACTTAACCTGGGTATACCATTGGTAAGCCCAAAGTTGAATATCAGTAGTTCATCAGTTGTGGACTGTCATACGGATGATTTATCTCAGTCCAATAAATGATTTCGATTATTAGTTTCAAGAGATTAGAAAAATACATTTGTCAGTGAACTTGATTTTTTTAAAGAGAAGCAAACCTTATAAAAAATTATGGCTAGTATCGGATTGGGGCTGAAGGGGGGTATCAATTGGATCAGCATCTTTAATAATATTCCTGAATCATCAATGAAAGCAGTGAAATCAACTAAGGTGAATAATATATTGGAACAGTTTCATCATGAAAATATGACCTGGGTTCGTTCCCTTGATTTTTTTAAACAAGAGAATAATTACCTTAAAAACCGCTTATCTGAGGTGGTTGACATTAATTCTGATAAGTCTTTCCTGGCCCATGCGGAACATTTCCAAAATCAGTTTATCATCAAAGACGAATTTGTGGATGAACTGAAACATGATATAAATGAGCAGGAAAAGATTTTAATGGAGAAGTACATTAAAACCGGGAACAGTATTGACGAACATGTGATTGTGC
>JAHEEX010000088.1 GCA_024640465.1 Sphingobacteriales bacterium
ATGGTTTTTATAAAGCAAGTTTCCTGCAATACATATTGGATATGAGCGACCTCAACAAGGAAGTGCTCGGAAGGATCGATATGAAAGAAATGAACAGTTGGGTTGAAGTTGAATCCGGCGCGGCCAATAAGATGATCAAAGCCCTTGATGGCAAGAAATTCAAAGGCAGGGTAATACGGATGAATGATGCTGAATCCGGTGGTGGCAGATCACCAAGGGGCAGGGATTAAAAGCTTCGCGTCTTTTTTCTTTGCGGTTAGTTTTGTTTTTTAATAAAAAATCTTACATTCGCTATACAGATGTCGCAAATCAATACATATTTCCGATTTTATTTTAGCTTCTATTTTAGCAATAGACCGGGATTATTATTGTTGACTGCAAACTAAAAAAAACGAATTCAACATAAAAAATCCCGGCAAACGCCGGGATTTTTTTTTACAAAATGTATAAAACGCATAACCGCAATGGAACGAAGAATGACACAAGGCGTTGATAAGAAACCACACCGGGTTTCCATCCAGGGATATGAAGGCAGTTTTCACCAGGTAGCAGCCCGTCAGTTTTTTGGGAAAGATGTTGAAGTGATACCCTGTGCCACTTTTCGCGAAGTAGTAAAAATTGCATCTTCAAAACAGGAAAGTGATGGTGGTGTGATGGCCATTGAAAACTCCATTGCCGGCAGCATTTTGCCAAATTATAACCTGCTGCAGAAATCAAGCCTGAAGATTACAGGAGAGCTTTATCTTCAGATCAAACAGCAACTGCTGGTAAACCCCGGGGTAAAAGCAGAAGACATTCGCGAAGTGCATTCACATCCCATGGCCATTCAACAGTGCCTGGAGTACCTTGATAAATATAACTGGAAGCTGATTGAAACGGAGGATACGGCACTGAGTGCAAAACTTGTGCACCAGCACCGAAGCAAACATATTGCAGCCATTGCCAGCAAACTCGCGGCAGAATTATTTCAGCTGGAAGTACTGGCGCCAAATATCCATACCATGAAAAACAACTACACACGTTTTCTCGTACTTCAAAGAGAAGGCAAATCAGAACCCAATCCGGAAGCGGATAAAGCGTCTATTAATTTTCATACTGACCATTCACGAGGCAGTCTTGCCCGCGTGCTTACCCGAATTGCAGATGGTGGTATCAATCTAAGCAAATTGCAAAGTTTCCCTATCCAGGGAAGCGATTTCAAATATAGTTTTCATGCCGATATGGAATTTGACAGCATCACCCAGTTTGATAAAGTGTTGGCAGAAATCAAGCCCCATACAGATTCCCTCAAGATACTGGGTGTATATAAAAAAGGCAAATTCATCTAATCATTAAAACAACCAGAACATAGTAAAGTCATGATACAAACTTCATCCAGGCTCGAAGGCATAGGCGAATATTACTTCTCCCGAAAATTACGGGAGATAGATGAGATGAATAAAAAAGGCCTGCAGGTCATCAACCTGGGTATCGGCAGTCCCGATCTCCCGCCTCATCCCGATGTGATCCGCGTGTTGCAGGAAGAATCCGCAAAGGCTAACGTACATGCGTACCAGTCGTACAAAGGTTCCCCTGTTTTGCGCCAGGCTGTTGCCGGATGGTATAAAACATGGTATGGCGTTAGCCTTGATCCGGATACCCAGATCCTGCCGCTGATCGGCAGTAAGGAAGGAATTATGCATATCTGCATGACCTATCTGGATAAGGGCGATATCGCCCTGGTTCCTAATCCCGGTTATCCTACCTATCGCAGTGCGGTACAGCTGGCAGGTGGAACAGTAATGGATTATCATCTTCGTGAAAAGGAGAATTGGTTCCCGGATTTTACGGAACTCGAACAGTTCATGGAAGAACAAATCAAAAAAGACGGTCCTGGAAAAGTGAAATTGATTTTTGTTAATTATCCGCATATGCCCACCGGGCAATTGCCCGAAAAAAAGATGTTGCATAAACTGCTTGACTTCGCTAAGAAGTACCAGGTTTTGATTGTACATGATAATCCGTATAGTTTTATACTGAATGATGCACCCATGAGTTTACTCAGCATGCCGGGTGCAGATGAACTGGTGCTGGAACTCAACTCCCTCAGCAAATCCCAGAATATGGCCGGCTGGCGGATCGGCATGCTCTGCGGGGCCAAAGAAAGGATCGAAGAAGTACTTCGGTTTAAAAGCAATATGGACAGTGGCATGTTTCTGCCCGTTCAACTGGCGGCTGCAAAAGCCCTTAGCCTTGGTGCCGACTGGTATGAATCAGTTAACGCTGTATACCGCAAACGAAGGGAAAAAGCTTTTGACCTGCTAAACCTACTTGATTGCACATATGATAAAGGACAGGCAGGCATGTTTGTATGGGCGCGTATACCTAACCGTTATGCTGACTGTTATGTTATAAGTGATGAAGTGCTGCATGGTGCCAATGTATTTATCACGCCCGGGGGCATTTTTGGAAGTGGTGGAGAAAGGTTTGTACGAATAAGTTTATGCAGCCCGGAAGAAAAAATACAGGAAGCAATAAACAGGATAAATGCAAGTAGAAGATAAAAAGATAATAGACCATTTGATAAAAGGGTTTTAAAGACAGTAAAATGAACAGAAAAAGAATTGTCATAGTGGGACTAGGGTTAATTGGCGGATCACTGGCCATACAACTCAATGAGAAAGGGTTGGCCTCCCGTATTACAGGTGTTGATGCAAATCCCGATCATGCTAACAAAGCGCTCGAACTCGGTTTGGTGGATGAAATTTTACCATTGGAACAGGCCATTAAACAATCGGATGTAGTGATACTGGCCATTCCTGTTGATAACCTGGTGAAAATATTACCACTGGTACTTGACCAGGTAGAGCAACAGATTGTCATTGATCTGGGCTCAACAAAATCACTATTGCTGCATTCGGTAGACAATCACCCGAAAAGGGGCCGGTATGTTGCATCTCATCCCATGTGGGGAACTGAGCACAGTGGGCCAGCTGCTGCGGTAAGAGGAGCTTTTGAAAATAAAGCGGTAATTATTTGCAATGCTGAAGGAAGTGATGAAGATGCGGTTGCATGGACAAAAGGCATGTTTGATAAAATCGGCATGCACCTGTTGGAAATGGATGCGGTTGCACACGACCTTCATGCGGCTTATGTGAGCCATATATCACATATCACTTCATTTGCATTGGCCAATACCGTTCTCGAAAAGGAAAAGGAAGATGATGCCATTTTTGAACTTGCCAGTGCGGGTTTTGAAAGTACAGTGCGTTTGGCAAAAAGTAATCCTTCCATGTGGGTGCCGATATTTATGCAGAATAAGGAAAATATTCTCGATGTTTTGAATGAGCATATCGCCCAGTTGAGGAAATTTAAAAGCTGTTTGGAAAAAGAAAACTGGGAATACCTCACAGAACTTATTGAAGGGGCAAACAAGATCAGGAGAATATTAAAATAAATCGAAAATCGAAAGTGGAAAATCGAAAGTAAAATTTAAAATGAAAAAATTTAAAGTAAAAGTTGCTGAAAAAGTTTCGATCGATTTTGGGAAGGATGGGTAATCACCTTAATGAGGTGACAAATCCGGCGCCATGGTTCGTGTCCGCACGAACCATTATCCTGAAAATTTCTTTTCCGGTTAGTGGAGACAAGAGCCGGGGCATCACGGAGCCATGGTTCGTGTCTTCACGAACCATCATCCTGAAAAAGTCTGTTACCTGTTCCTGGAGACACTAACCTGGGCTGAAGGGTACAATAACAGCAAGCGTTTCTTTGCGGTAAAATGTATTTGTAATTCATTAATTTTATATCATGCAAACAATCGAATCCAACACAAAAACAACCATCCAGGAAAAATGGGAAAAGCGGCCCCTGATCATTTCCGGACCATGCAGCGCAGAAACAGAAGAACAGGTTCTGGCTACGGCGCAACAACTTGCCGCAACAGGAAAAGTTGATATCCTCCGTGCAGGAATCTGGAAGCCCCGTACCAAACCAGGCATGTTTGAAGGAATTGGCGCTAAGGGTTTACCCTGGATGCAGGCTGCTAAGAAATTAACCGGACTGCCAACGGCAGTAGAAGTTGCCACAGGCAAACAGGTGCAGGATGCACTGACTTTTGATGTAGACCTGTTGTGGATTGGTGCGAGAACAACCGTGAATCCATTCAGTGTTCAGGAGGTAGCAGATGCACTTCGTGGTGTTGATGTTCCGGTGCTGATCAAAAACCCCATTAATCCTGATCTTGAATTGTGGAGTGGTGCATTGGAGCGGGTAGCCCGTGCCGGTATCAAACAAATCGGATTGATACATCGCGGATTCTCCTCTTATGGCAATACTGAATACCGTAACGCACCGATGTGGCACCTTGCCATTGAAATGAAAAGAAGGAACCCGGGTGTAATGATCATTAATGATCCATCTCATATTTGTGGCAGAAGGGATATATTAATGGAAGTGGCACAAAAGGCCATTGACCTTGATTTTGATGGACTGATGATTGAAAGTCATATTGATCCGGATACTGCCTGGAGTGATGCCAAGCAGCAGGTTACCCCTGCCCGTTTGGTTGAAATGCTGGATCAGATCAAATGGAGAAAAGAAGATGTGCCTTCTGAAACTTTTCATGCGGCCCTGGATAAATTCCGTGAACAGATCAATCATATTGATGATGAACTGATGCAATTACTTGGTCAGCGTATGCAAATTGCCGATAAGATCGGGGAATACAAGAAAAACAACAGCGTAACGATTCTGCAAACCAATCGTTGGAACCAGATTCTGGAAAAAGCTTTTGGTAAAGGAGAAAGACTGGGACTAAGCCAGGAATTCATTACCCGATATCTTGATGCAGTGCATATGGAAAGTATCAATCGCCAGAATAAAATCATGAATGCCTGATTTTATCCTGGTGATAAAAAACAACCTTTATCTTGATTCATGTATAAAACCTACCTGTACGCGCACGTGATCTGGGCTATCCGGAATAAGGAGACCCAGATGAGTAAGCCCATTCGGGTAGTTTTATATGCCCATCTGCAGAAAATGGCTGAAGAAAAGGGGATAAAAATCATCCAGGTTGGCGGGGCGGCAGATCATATACATGTATTAATTCAATTACATCCCGCACAAAACCTGGCCCAGGTAATCCGACAGTTAAAGTCCGAGAGCGCTGACTGGCTCAATGCCACTCAGCTTTTACCAACCGGGTTTGAATGGGAAGAAGAATACGCGGCTTATTCGGTAAGTCCTAGTGCGGTAAAACAGGTAACCGACTACCTTGACCGTCAGGAAGAATATCATAAAACCAAAAGCCTTGAAGCAGAACTTGAAGTATTTGAAAAGGTTCAAAACGGTTAGGGATAACCGAAAAAGTATTTAAATCATGAAGGAATCTGTATCATATCGATTTACGAATACCCGGGTGAATTATTTTTTTAATGCGAAATTTTCCTCCCTCTCACAGCTTACCGGCAAAGACCGTACTGTGCTGATTACGGATGAGCATATTTACCGCAACCATACTTCAAAGTTCCGCGGCTGGAATACCATTGTATTGAAACCCGGGGAAGAATTTAAAGTGCAGGCTACCGTAGACAGTATTATCGACCAACTGATCACATTTCAGGCAGACCGTCAGTTTACCCTGGTTGGTGTTGGCGGAGGGGTAGTGACTGATCTAACAGGCTATGTTGCTTCCGTATTTATGCGTGGCATTTCTTTTGGGTTTATTCCAACCTCTTTACTTGCCATGGTGGATGCCTCCATTGGCGGGAAAAATGGGATTGATGTCGGGCCTTACAAAAATATGGTGGGGGTGATAAAACAGCCTTCTTTCCTGTTGTTTGATTTTTCCTTTCTCACAACACTTCCGGATGCTGAATGGTCTAACGGTTTCGCTGAGATCATCAAGCATGCCTGTATTCTGGATGCATCAGCCTTTCGTATGTTGGAGAAGAATAATCTTGTATCATTAAAAAAGGACAAAAAAACTTTGTTCAAACTGATTGAACGAAATGTCCGGTTGAAATCGGCTGTTGTACAGCGGGATGAATATGAAAAAGGCGATCGCCGCCTGTTAAATTTCGGACATACACTTGGTCATGCGCTGGAAACACAATACATATTATCGCATGGCGAAGCAGTGGCTATTGGAATGACATATGCCTGTCATTTTTCAGAAGGCCTGTTGGGATTCAACGGAACAGAACGTGTTGTGAAAGTGCTTGAACAATTTGGATTACCAACCCATGCAGCTTTTAAAACAGAAAAAGTTTTCGAAGTGCTTAAAATGGATAAAAAAAGGGTGAGCAGGGATATGAATTATATCATGCTCGAAAAGATTGGTAAGGGTGTTGTTCTGCCTATACCGCTTAAGGAACTGGAGAAATGGATTAAATCCCTCCAGTCGTAACTATATTTCAGTACAGCGGCCTTCCGCCATTATTTTTTTACTTACATGATCGTAACAATATATCCATCAAAAGTAGCCGGAACAATACTGTCCCCACGCTCAAAGAGTTCCATGCAACGGGCTTGTGCCGGTGCATTATTGCGTAAAGGGGTAACCGAAATTCTCCAGCCCGGGAATAGTAACGATGACCTGGCAGCACTTGATGTAATACAAAAACTCGGAGCCGTAGCAGAAAATATGGGTACATATATCAAGGTGCAAAGCCATGGTGTATATCCGGTGTCATCGCAGGTTCATTGCGGTGAAAGCGGTTTGGGTATCCGGATGTTCACTCCTATTGCAGCTTTATCTTCCAGGGAATTGGAGATTACAGGTTCCGGCAGTTTGGTCACCAGGCCCATGCATTTTTTTGATGAGATATTCCCACAGTTGGGAATTCAGATAAAATCCAATGAAGGTAAATTGCCACTGAAGGTGCAGGGGCCGCTAAAACCGGCAAACATTACGGTTGACGGGTCTCTCAGTTCACAATTCCTTACAGGCCTGCTGATGGCCTATTCAGCATCTGGCGCTTCTGGTGTGGAGATAAAAGTTAACGACCTTAAGAGCAAGCCTTATATTGATTTAACGTTATCGGTTATGCGCAGTTTTGGGATGTCTGTACCTGAGGTGAAAAATTATGAACGGTTTATTTTTACTGCACCTTTAAAAAAGACAGAGAACGAAATTTTAAAATATTCTGTTGAAGGAGATTGGAGCGGAGCAGCTTTTTTAATTGTGGCTGGGGCAATAAGCGGAGATCTAAGTATTTCCGGGTTACAACCATGGTCGGTACAGGCAGACAAAGCCATCCTCACTGCCCTTGAAGCGGCTGGTGGCAAATATGTTTTTGAAGAGGATATACTTCATGTATTCGCATCCAAACTAAAGCCTTTTAGCTTTGATGCAACTGAATGCCCTGATCTTTTCCCGCCATTAGTTGCATTGGCTGCATATGCCAATGGCAAGTCTGTTATAAAAGGCGCCGAAAGGCTCACCCATAAAGAAAGTAACCGTGCTTTAACTTTGCAGGAAGAGTTTGGAAAACTGGGTATAAGGATTGAATTATTTGGAGATGAAATGCATATTGCCGGCGGTGGAATATTAAATGGTGCCATAACGCATTCGCATCATGACCATAGAATTGCCATGGCTATAGCAGTAGCAGCTCTTGGCGCTAATAGTCCGGTTATTATTGAAGAAGCAGAAGCAATCAACAAATCTTATCCGGCTTTTTATGATGACCTGCAATTATTAGGTGCCAGAGTGGAGAAAAGAAACTAATTGGATCGGGCTATGTAAATGCCTTATCTTTTACTATTGAATTACTTGAAATGAATCATTTCGGAAAATTGTTTGCAGTTACCATTTTTGGAGAATCACATGGTGAAAGTGTAGGTGTTGTCATTGACGGATGCCCTGCCGGTATGCCACTTTCTGTGGAAGATTTCATTGAAGATACGGAGCGACGCAAAGGTGGTAAGCAAAAAGGAACAACTCCAAGACAGGAAGAAGATCTACCTTTATTTAAGAGCGGCTTGTTCAATGGGAAAACAACAGGTGCACCGCTCACTTTGCTTTTTGAAAATAAGAATACCCGCTCGGGGGATTATGAAAAACAGCGTGCTGTTCCCCGTCCTGGTCATGCCGATTTTGTAGCGCACGAGAAGTATGGCGGCCACGAGGATTACCGTGGGGGAGGCCATTTCAGTGGGCGGCTAACCCTATGCCTGGTAGCAGCCGGTGTTGTGGCTAAAAAAATGATCGCCCCATTAAAAGTGGTAGCAACTATTACGGAGATTGGTGGTGAAATGGATATCGAAACCGGCTTACAGAAAGCCATAACCGAAAAGGATTCTGTTGGTGGAATAGTTGAATGCAGGGTATCGGGACTTCCGGTTGGACTGGGTGAACCGTTCTTTGATTCCATGGAATCATTACTCGCTCATGCAGTTTTTGCCATTCCTGCGGTTAAGGGAATTGAATTTGGTTCCGGCTTTGGTGCAGCTAAAATGTTTGGGCTTCAGCATAATGATGCTATTGAAAATATGAAAGGCCAAACCAGGACCAATCACGCCGGAGGGATTGTGGGGGGTATCAGCAATGGCAATGAACTGGTATTCCGGATTGCGATAAAACCAACTTCATCTACACCAAAAGAACAGAATACACTCAACTGGGAAACCGGTGAATTGGAAACTTTTTCGGTAAAAGGTCGCCACGATTTATGCATTGCTTTACGGGTGCCACCAGTACTGGAAGGAGTTACTGCCATGGTATTGGCTGATCTCCTAATGCGTGAACAAAAAATAAAACGAATATTCAGTACCTGAAAACTACATTAAATTGATTGCATATGCCACACATTTATCATATCACTAATTTACATGATTGGGAATCAGCCAAAGAAGAAGAACTCTATACATCGCCATCGCTTAAGGATGAGGGCCTGATTCATTGCTGCCTGGACGAACAGGTTGCAGATATACTTGACCGTTACTATACAGATAAAAATGATATTGTTGTTTTAACGATTGATACGGAAAAACTGCGAAGCCAGTTGGTGTATGAATGGTCTCCTTCACTTGAAGCTACCTTCCCGCACATATACGGGCCGATAAATACAGACTGTGTAATTGGTGTGAAGCATATCAAAGCCGGATAAAATTGCCGATGGCGGTTCGATATTTTGATCAGGCGGGTAATAAAACAGGCTCCAGTTCCTGGCTGCATACTTTCCCCCCTATATCCAATACACAAAATGGTTGGGCATTTTCTGATGCAACAGCAGCAAATTTGTTTATATCAGCCGTATTGAAAGTAAACATATCGTAATGACAGGGAATCAGCCATTTTGCACCGATTGCTTTAGCCAATTCTACCGACTCATTGATATTTAAATTCCCGCCAACTTCACGAGAAGGATCATTACCATTGATTGGTAGCAATGCAAGTGTAGGTTGAAATGGTAATATTTTATCAATTAGGCCTTCATATAATAAAGTATCCCCGCTATGGTAAATGCTCCATTTCCCAAACGAAATGATATAGCCCATAAACCTGTCGTTGCCATTTTCATCTTTCTCCATTTCATTATGAGCAGCAGAAACGCCATACAAAGTAAAATGTCCTATAGTTACAGACTTGCCATCAGCAAGGCCGATAGGATAGTAAAGATTTTTTCTGATTCTTTCGGTTACGAATACCCTGTTTGCTTCCGGGATTACCATTTGCATTTCAGGATTGGCATCAATTAAGGGAATCAATGTTGCTGCGTCAAGGTGGTCTGTATGGTTATGGCTTGACGTTACCAGGTTGATACCGGTGAGTTTGCCCGGATCGATTACCTTTTCACACATCCTGATATGCGGCTTCTTTGTTCCGGCATATTTATGTGTAAGGGAATCGGATAAATACGGATCGATCAGTAGTCGCTGGCCACGCCATTGAATAAGATAGCCGCTTTGACCAAGCCACCAGAGGTAAAAATTTTCCTGGTCGTTTGATTGATTATCCAGGTCGGCCAGGAAATCCGCATCTTTTCTGATTGCTTTAATCAGTTCCATAGACGGGTTTATGATTTCTGTAATATCTAAATCAGCTATAAATTTTAATGTGCATGAATGCCTGCATGCTCCTCTTTAAATGCAACCCTTGGTTGAAGTCCAAGTAATTCAAACATGGCATTGTCTTCTTCAAAATCAGGGTTAGGGGTGGTGAGTAATTTTTCACCAGCGAATATGGAATTGGCGCCGGCCATAAAACACAAAGCTTGTTCAGCTAAGGACATGCTCGCTCTTCCCGCGCTTAACCTGACCATGGCTTTGGGCATAAGTATCCTTGCGGTAGCTATCATTCGAACCATATCCCAGATATCAACTTTTGGCTGGTTTTCCAAAGGTGTTCCTTTGATACTTACGAGTGCATTGATGGGTACAGATTCCGGATGTTCTGGCATGGTAGCAAGTGTGTGCAACATCTGTATACGATCATGATGTGTTTCGCCTAACCCAACAATACCCCCGCAACAAACTGATATGCCTGCTTTCCTTACGTGTTCTAATGTTTGTAAACGATCTGCATAGGTCCTTGTGCTGATGATCTCGCCGTAGTATTCGGGGGATGTGTCAAGGTTATGATTATATGCATAAAGTCCTGCATCTGCGAGTTTTTTTGCCTGGTCGCCGGTAAGCATGCCAAGTGTGCAGCAAACTTCCATGCCCAGTTTATTCACTTCTTTTACAAATTCAAGAACCCGGTCGAAGTCGCGGTTATCACGTACTTCCCTCCATGCTGCACCCATGCAAAACCTGGTAGATCCTGCTTCTGCAGCTTTACGGGCATAGGATAAAACCTCATCGGTTTGCATCAGGGCATGTACATCAATCCCGGTGGTATACCTTGCAGCCTGGGGGCAATAAGCACAATCTTCGGAGCATCCCCCGGTTTTGATAGACAATAATGTGCAAACCTGTACTTCATTGTACTGGTTATTTTGACGATGTACCGATGCCGCATGAAAAACCAGTTCCATCAAAGGCTGGTTGTAGATATTTTCAATTTCTTCAACTGTCCAGTTATTGCGTGATTTAGATTGTATTGTCATGTTGACAAGAGTTTATTTAATCCTGACTTATTAATATATTTCTATCCCACTCACCCCCAGCCCCTCTCTTCCAGAGAGGGGTGCCCAGCATTATAACTACTCAGCGAAAAACTGTGTTTTCTTTTCTCTGCGATGAATGTATTTTATTTTCAATTTTCAATTTTTCACTTTCGATTTCTACTTAAAATAGCTGAGGTTAGTCTTAGGCGTTAGAGACAATAATGTTTCATACATCAGCCTGATGGTATTTTCAATATCATCTTTATGCAGCATTTCCACTGTAGTATGCATATACCTGAGAGGAATAGAGATCAATACTGAAGGACAACCATCATTGGCATAAGCGAATGAGTCGGTATCCGTTCCGGTGCTTCTGCTAACCGTCCGCATCTGCACGGGTATTTTATTTTTGGCAGCTGTGTCTTCAACGATATCCAGTAATTTATTATGTACTGCAGGTCCAAATGCAAGGGATGGACCCTTACCACAAGCAACATCACCTTCAATGATTTTATTAATCATGGGTGTGGTGGTGTCATGGGTAACATCGGTGATGATGGCGATATCAGGTTTAATACGGCGTGCCATCATCTCTGCACCGCGCAGGCCAATTTCTTCCTGTACAGCGTTAACAACATACAGTGCATAAGGCAGTTTCTTTTTATTTTCTTTCAGCAGCCTGGCCACTTCAGCAATCATGAACCCGCCAATACGGTTGTCCATGGCGCGGCCAATCAGGTAATCAAAAGCCAGTTCATCATATCCTTCTTCATACGTTGCCACTGCACCGATGTGAATCCCCAGGGATTCCACTTCTTTTTTATTTCTTGCACCACAGTCAAGGAACAAATTATCAACCTTTGGAACGGGTTCTTTGTTATCGCCATTAGCCATACGGGTATGTATAGCCGGCCATCCGAAAACTGCTTTAACCACACCTTTTTTCCCGTGAATCAATACTCTCTTGGCCGGAGCTACCTGGTGGTCAACTCCTCCATTTCTTTTCAGGTAAATTAATCCTTCTGCTGATATATAATTTACAAACCAGCTGATCTCATCAGCATGTGCTTCAATGACCACTTTGAATGTAGCCTCAGGGTTGATAACACCTGCTGCCGATCCATATGGATCAGTAAAGAAACTATCCGTAAATGGTTTGATATAATCAAGCCACATTTTTTGTCCGGCAGATTCAAAACCGGTAGGCGAGGCGTTATTAATATATTTTCTAAGGAAATCGTAAGATGCTGATCCGAGCAATTTTTTTGATTTTGATTTAGTTTGTTTTGCCATGGTATCGGTATATGGTTATGAGCTCAAAAATAGTTAAAAAGCCATCACAATACTCATTATGGCGGATAACATCATTAATCCGTCCAGGATGAAGTAATACAGGTAATCATCAAAATTTTGGGTACAAATAGGAAAAATAAACACAAGAATAATGCCCGGCAACAGCAGCATTATTATGTCCCTGGCTTCGAACCCTTGATTATAGAGCATAGAGGTTGAAAACAGGAATATGGCCGTGATGGTATAAAATACCACCCTAATGCCATGAAGTGAAATCCTTGAGGGCAAAGTTGTGAGACCTTGCGCCAGATCTTCTTTTCTATCCCTGAAATCAAATAATAAACAGATAAGATATATGAGTGAAAAACGACTTATGAAAAATAGTATGCTTCGGGCATCCCATACAGAGTCATATATCCAAAGAGGTAAAACAACGGTAACATAGGTCCAGGTGAAGGCCAGCAGGAAAGTTTTTCCGTATGCTAAAGATTTTAATTTATTCAGGGCTGTAATTTTAGGTGCAGTATATATCATGGTAATGAAGGCGGGAATGGCAATTTGAATCCAATATTCGCGGATTGGGTAGAAAAAAAAAGCTGTACTTATTGAACCAATGATCGCTAAAAAGAATAAAATATTTTTATGACTGCCGGTCCAGGTTATACGTGAAGTATGGCTTAGGTCATCTTTCAGTAGATACCAATGCAGGCAATAACTAAACAGGGTAGACGAAGCAATAAATCCTGTCAGGTGAAAAACATCTGTACCGGGGAGGAACAGTTGAAAAGTATGCACCGTCATGACAGATGCACATAACACTATGTAGAAATTTGTATAAAGGAAATAATCGAATATCTTTCGGAATAATGACAAGCCTGCTATTTAAGGCTTAAGAATGATGATCGGAGGAGTTCTTACTGTATCACTAAGGTTACCTTTTTTATCTTTCATCCAGAAACTGAAAACAGCTGTATCTGACCTGGTACAGCGGGGTTGCAGTTCAAAGGCATATGTAAAGGAAACAACGACTTCTCCATCGAAATTCTTTGTTTTGGGTACGTCATTAGGGATTCTATAAAGAAGTGAGTCTGCGAAATTACTGGATGGGCAACGTGTGGTCACTTTTTTAACCCAAATGGTATCAAGGAAATCGCCTTCTTTATCGGTGAGTCGCATATTTATTTGAAGATCGCCAAAGGCTGGAACAGTTGTAGAACTTACACTGGTCAAAAAGAGTTGCGGTTTACTTTGAAAAGTATCTTTGCCACAGGATAAGAATAATGCGATAAAAAACAGTAAGAACAAGCTTTTGGTCATGTATATTACTTTAGACTACTCAAAAATAACCGTTCCGGCTTGAAAAACCTATCAGAATATGGCGATTTTGAAAAGGAATTGTTTGATTTTAACATTTCTTCCTT
>JAHEEX010000089.1 GCA_024640465.1 Sphingobacteriales bacterium
GCCAAACCCCAGGTAAGTGCTGAAAGCCCAAGGAATGAAGCAGACAAAGCTCCTTGCAAACCAGGTGAATCCGGTAAAGTAAGTCGCTGTAAAAGTGTTTGAAAATCTAAAGTATGAGCATAATAAGATAAGATGAGAATACCTATCAGGAATCCGAGATCTGCAAAACGGGTAACTATAAACGCTTTTTTGGCCGCAGCCACCGCTGATGGTTTACTGTAGTAAAAACCAATAAGTAAAAATGATGAAACACCCACCAGTTCCCAGAACATATAGATCTGAAAAATATTGGAAGACATTACCAGCCCCAGCATGGAGAAAGTAAACAAGCCGAGGAAGGCATAATATGTGCTGTATCTTTCTTCCCCCTTCATATAAGACAGGCTGTATATATGCACCATCAGTGAAATAAACGTCACTACCACCAGCATCATCACAGAAATAGGATCAAGCATAACACCCATATCGATAGACAAACCGGGTGCGAACTCAAGCCAGGGAACCTTGAATGGGAATATAGGAGAATATACATTTACCTTTTTCCCCCAGGAGAAAAAGTATCCATATGCCACGTATAACGACAGTAAAGTGGAAATGCCAATCAGCATCGTTCCTACCAGTCCGGATGATAATCCGAAGAATTTCTTTCCAAAAATCCCCAGCAGGATAAAACCTGCGAGAGGTAGAAGAGGAATTAAAATGATATATAAATTATCGGGCATAATATGCATAGTTTAAAATGCTGACCTTAGCGCTCTTGTTTCTTTTCGGTTATAGAATTTTCCAACTCACCCCCAGAATTTCGCTGCGAGTCACTGTGTTCTTCTTTCTTTGCGGTGAATGAATTTGTCTTTCACTTCCTTATTTTTTGTTCCTTATTTCTTATTCTTCAGAGGTTAAAACTTCATTTCCTCGGCTGTACTCACATCAATAGAATTATGACTTCTGTATAAATTAATGATTATCGCAATGGCAACAGCCGCTTCTGCTGCTGCTATGGCAATGATAAACACGGTAAAGAAAACCCCATCCAGCTTATTCGGCCACAGGTATTTATTAAAGGCAATAAAATTCAGGCAAACGCTATTAAGCACCAGTTCAATGCTCATCAGCATGGTTATCAGGTTCCGGCGGGTAAAGAATCCAAATATGCCAATAAAGAAAAGTGCGGCACTCACAAACAAAATATGATATAGTCCGGGTTCCATCATGTTGTTTCAGGTTTAGATCTCATGGCAATTACAATACATCCTATCATGGCAGCCAGCAGCAACATACTCACCACTTCAAATGGAAGTGCAAATCCCTCTTTACCCATTCCCAGCATCCTTGTACCGATGGCCATAACTGTAGCATCTACAGCTGCATCTTTTGTGCCGATGAAAGTATAATTGAATACCTGTAAAATGGTAAGGCCAAAACCAGCTAAAGCAGCCAGGGCGGAGAACATAAGCCTTGTTGAATTCTGTTTTGGCAGCTCCTCCCCCGATTTCTGTGTCAGAAAAATTGAAAAAATGATCAGTACCGCAATACCTCCGGCATAAACAACAATCTGCACAGCAGCAACAAATTCATAATGCAGCCAGAAATAAATCCCGGCAATGCCAATCAGGCTAAATAAAAGATAAACAGCAGAACGAAAAAGTTGTCGTGAACTTACAGCAAGCAATGCACTGACCAGTGTCATTGCAGCGAGCATATAAAATATAATTGTTTCCCCTTTCATTATTCAACACCCTCCTGGAGTTTGGAATCGGGTTTATTCAATACTTTGGTCAAGAGTGAACGGTCGTAAACACTATGTTCAAAAGTCTGGGCCATTTTAATGGCATCGGTCGGACAAGCCTGGATACATAAATTGCACATGGTGCAGAGTTCAAGGTGGTAGACAAATTTGTCTACGGCTTTTTTCTTTTTACCTTCTGCATTGATGTCGAATTTGGTCACGATCTTGATTGTACCATTAGGGCAGGCCAGTTCGCAGGCAGTACAACCCGTGCAGCGATGTTCGTTATTTTCGTTATGGGTCATTACCACCTCACCCCGGAACCTTTCCGGCAATACCAGCGTTGCCCTGTTATCAGGGTATTGCTCGGTGATGATTTCTTTGTGGTGGGTGAAATAGTAACCAGTGCGCTTCATTCCTATGAAAAGCGACTTTAACGCACCCGCAACATCTGATATATATTCTTTTAAAAACATGCTACTTTTTTTTACCGCAAAGACAAAAAGCTAAAAATGCCATTTTAGTATAGCTATGACTGTTACCAATAATATATTAACCATGCCTATCGGCAATAAATATTTCCATTCCAGGTTAAGTAACTGATCAATGCGTAATCGCGGGAAGGTCCAGCGGAACCACATGATCACAAAAATCAGGAAGAAGGTCTTTCCAAAGAACCAGATCGATGATGGGATATAATCCATCACATGATTGAATCCCTCCCAATTGCCAATATGAAAAGGCATCCAGCCACCCAGGAAAAGTGTTGCGCCAATACCACACACAATAAAAACGTTGATATATTCAGCCAGGAAGAAAAGTGCGAATTTCATTCCTGAATATTCTGTATGAAATCCACCGGTTAATTCCGACTCTGCTTCTGAAAGATCAAATGGGGCGCGATTTGTCTCTGCAGTAACCGCAATCATAAAGATCAGGAATGCGATCCATGCAGGCAACCAGCCTTTGAAAATCCACCAGCCATTGGCCTGGGCTGCAACAATATCTGAAATTTGAAGGCTCCCGGTTAATACTACTATCACCAAAATGGCCAATCCTGCGGATAATTCATAACTCACTATCTGAGCCCCGCTGCGCATGGCACCAAGCAAAGAATATTTATTATTACTGCTCCAGCCGGCCATGAGGATGGCGATAACGTTAAGCGAAGAAATGGCGGTTATATATAAAACACCAATATTGATATCCCATATCTGAAAATCTTTGGCAAAAGCGATAGGAGCCATTAATAACATTGCAACGATCATCGCGATAAATGGCGCAAAATTGAAGAGAAATTTATCAGCACCATCGGGTGTCATTCCTTCTTTAACCAATAATTTCACTGTATCTGCCATCGACTGCATCATTCCTTTGGGGCCAACACGGTTTGGACCCAGGCGGATTTGCATATAAGCGGAAACTTTTCTTTCCATGATCACAAGGATCAATCCCAACACGGCAAAGAGTCCAATTACACCTACGCCAACGATGACCATTTCAATGATCAACGTCCAGGTGGGGTTGAAAGTTTCCGTCAACCAGGAATGAATGATATCTGTTATTTTAGAAAGACTCCACATATGTTAATTAGTGAATTGGCGGATTAGCGTATTGGCGTATTAACAGCCATTCGTTGATTTAATTTTAATAAACAATTTGAATACTTTATCATTAATAGGAATTTCTTCATATGTTGAATATTTTGTATTAATTCGCTAATTCACTAATCCGTTAATCCGCTAATCACCTGTCTATATCCGGAATAACCAAATCCAAACTTCCCATGATGGCAACCATATCTCCTATCTTTTGCCCACGTGTCATATGATCCAGTGCACAGAGGTTTGAGAAACCAGGTGAGCGGAACTTGATCCTGTAGGGTGTTGTGCCACCTTCACTCACAACATACACACCCAATTCTCCCCTCGCCGTTTCAACCCGTGTATAAAACTCTCCTTTGGGGAGTTTCAATACTGCTTTCGTTTTGGCCTGATAATCTCCTTCCGGTATATTATCAACCAGTTGCTCCAGGATAGAAATCGATTCACGTATTTCAATCATCCGAACAAGGTAACGGGAATACGTATCACAGCCAGTATGCATCACTTCCTGGAAATTAAGTTTCTCGTATCCTTCATAAGGATATAGTTTACGGATATCACAGGAAACACCACTTGCCCTTGCTGAGGGACCGGTGACGCCATAAGAAATGGCATCTTCTTTTGAAAGGTAACCGATGCCCTGGGTCCTGGCTTTAAATATGGTATTTCCTGTTACGAGTTCATCGTATTCAGGTAGTTTTTTATATAGTTGCTTGATAATATCTTTTACGCGCCGTTGAAAATTGGGATGGATATCTGCCATAACGCCACCGGGTACCTGGTAATTCATTGTGAGTCTTGCGCCGCAGGTTTCTTCCATGATATCATTGATCAGTTCCCTTTCACGGAATGCATGGAAATAAGGTGTCATTGCCCCGAGGTCCATGGCCATGGCACCCCACCATAAAATATGGGAAGCAATCCTGGTAAGTTCATCCATTAAAATCCTGATCACCTGTGCACGGGGAGGTACTTCAATTTGCAGGCCTTTTTCCACCAGCAGGGCACAACCATGGTTATTGATATGTGAAGAGAGGTAGTCCATCCTACTGGTTGTATATATAAACTGCCGGTAGGTAAGGCTTTCACACATTTTTTCGATGGAACGATGGATATACCCCAGATGCGGTTCGATCTTTTTGATCGTTTCACCATTCAGGGTAATTACCAGGTGCAGTACACCATGCGTTGCCGGGTGTTGTGGCCCCACATTGATGATCAGATCGCCCTGTTCTGTTGTACCTATTTCTTCTATCATTCTATTAACCGCTAAGTCGCAATGACCGCTATGTTTTTTTTATAATTTAATCATGTTGATGGGATCCTCATAATCCTTTCGCAAAGGATAACCTACCCAATCGTCCGGCAAAATGAGTTTCCTTAAATCCGGGTGATTCAGAAAATTCACCCCAAAAAGCTCATACACTTCCCGCTCATGGAATTCAGCCGTGCGCCAGATATCACACACTGTTTGAATTTCAGGTTTCTCCCGGTTTAGTTTGGATTTGATCACAATATTATGCCGGTGACGTGTAGACGAAAGATGATACACCATGGCAAGGTGCGTTTTCCAGTCCACACAGGTGAGGCAAAAAAGGTAATCAAAAAAAAGATCGTCTTTAAAACGCAGTGCCTGAGCCAGTTTAGGCCAATCAGCCGCCTCCACAAAGAAATTGGGCCACTCCCCACCTGCTTCAGGTACCAGGTTTGGCTGGATGGTTGTTAGTTCGGTTATGAGTTCCTCGTTGGTCATATTATTGCATTTTCTTACCTCTGCCCTCTAGCCTCTTTTATCTCTTTATCTTATTATCTTTTATCTATTATCTTATTCCCATCAATATCTATCCTTTCTCTCTTTGTTCCTGCCTTTATCTTTTCCTGTAAGGTGATCAGCGCATGTAATAAAGCCTCCGGCCTGGGTGGGCAACCCGCTACATATACATCTACAGGTATCACATGATCGGCCCCTTTCACTACAGAATAGGTGTTATAAAAAAACGGCCCGCCACTGGTAGCGCAGGCTCCCATGGCTATTACATACTTAGGTTCACCCATTTGGTCGTATAACCTTTTCAACACCGGCGCCATTTTATTAACGATTGTTCCGGCGATAATGATCACATCTGCCTGGCGTGGAGTTGCCCGGTATACTTCAAAACCAAAGCGGGAAAAATCGTATTTGGCAGCAGCAGTAGACATCATTTCAATAGCACAGCAACTGGTGGCAAAAGTTAGCGGCCAGAGTGAATTGGACCGGGCCCAGTTGATGACATCATCAATGGGGCCCGACAATATGCCTCCGCCCGGAGTATCAATCACGTGGCCTGGAAATTGTATAGGTTGTTGTTCAGTTGACATACTTAAAATTTAAAAGCAAAGTCCACATATCGTCTTTTGTATTCACTTTCGATTTTCGATTTTCCACTTTCGATTTTCTCAAATCCATTTTAAAGCGCCTTTTTTATGTGCGTATAAAAATCCTATAAATAATATAAAAAAGAAAATTACAATTTCCACCAGCGCTGCCCAACCTACAGTCTTTACGGCCACCGCCCAGGGGTACAGAAAAATGAGTTCCACATCGAAGATCAGGAAGATCAGGGCGAATAAATAATATCCCACATTGAACTGTATCCAGGTTTGGCCCTGCGTGGGGATACCGCACTCATAGGGCTGCCCTTTCTGAGCGTTCCATTTGGGCTTAAGTACCGTCCTGGATAAGAGTATAGCAATAACTGAAAAAGTTACGGCAGCCAGGATTAAAACGATCATGGAAACGGGTCCCATAATTAGAAAATATGATAATGGTTAATAAGTCAAAAACTGTCTACAGTGAAAAAGAGCCTTACGAATATAAGGAACAAGGAATTAAAACCAACTTTTAAAACCAGATATCCCTAAAATCCAGGCTGGTAAATAGACCAGCAGGCTCATTTTAAAGCCGGCACAAAATAAAAAGGATAATATAAGCGGGGGATGAGTTTGGTTCTTTCCGGGGGTGATGAAAATCATGCCTGGTAATTAAGCAAATTACCATTGCAATAACTTTGCGGCTCTTATTCTTTGCGGTCAGGCCTAAGTATCACTTTATTGTATTCTTATATACTATTCCGTCCTTTACGATCAACATAAATTTGTTTTCATAGTCCGCTACAAGCTTAATATCCTTCATTGGATCACCATCCACCAGAATCATATCTGCATACGCGCCTTCTGAAATTTCCCCCAGTTTGCCGGCCTGGTATGGATTTCTTTCCCCACTGAGTTTAAAAACCTGGGCATTATCATAAGTTAGTTGTTTCAAAATTTCATACGGGCTAAGCCATGCCTGCAATTTTAAAATATCCGTACTTTGTTTGGGACCATTCTTAGGTTCGAATAAATAATCAGTACCCCAAAGCAATTTTACTTTGTATTTTTTTGCCCATTTATAAGCATTATCGGTTCCTTCAATCACTTTATGCTTTTTTTCCCGCACATTTTGCGGGGCAGTTGGCGGTGCTTCATCCAGGGCTTGCAAACTTAAAAAAATACCCTTCGACGCTAATAGCTTGATCGTTTCTACATCTAATAATTGGCCATGCTCGATACATTTAACGCCTGCCTCAATAGACCTTTTTACTGCTCTTGGCGTATAGGCATGTACCGTTACATAAGTTCCCCAGTCTTCAGCTGCTGTTACAGCTGCTTTTAATTCCTCCAAAGTATATTGTGTTACATCCAAAGGGTCATAAGCTGTAGCCGCCCCCCCTCCTGCCATCACTTTGATCTGGGTTGCACCGGACCTTAAATTTTCACGTGTTGCCGTTAATACTTCCGGTACACCATCCGCAATAAATCCCACACCCATCAATTCTGCACGGGAAACTTCTCCGCCCCAGCGGCGAGACTTTTCGTTAGGAAGTCGGGCATCACCATGACCAGAAGTTTGGGACACCATGGCACCACTGGGATAAATTCTTGGGCCGGGAAAAGTTCCCTTGTCGAAATCCTTTTTGACCGTAAATACGGGACCGCCGAGATCCCTGATGGTTGTAAAGCCTCTTAATAACATTTTCTCACCTTCTACTCTGGTAAATTCATCCAGTTTTTCACTGGTTATCTCCGGCTTTAGCAAATCCATTTGAGACATGGTGTTGATAGCCAAATGCACGTGGTTGTCTATCAGTCCAGGCATCAGGAACTTCCCCTTACCATCAATTACTTCTACCTTAATCGAGTCTGGTGCAACAATTGGTACTGCAGAAATCTTACTGATGAGTTTACCAATGACAAGCACATTGCCAATCATTGTCAGTTGGTCTTTACCATTAAATATCTGCACATTGTTAATGAGTATATTCTTTGGAACAGCCGATGCTTTTATAGCAACTGTCTTTTGCTCACCAATGACAGTATCGGGGCTTTTAAGTTCAGAAGGTGTTTGTGAACTGTTATGACAACCAACCAGAACCAATGTAAAAAAACCTATGATAAATTGATTTTTAATCTTCAACATTTTTCCCATGTTTTAGCTGATAAATGAAAAGAATACCCGCTCAGGTTTAATTGGATCAAGCAAACTTCTGATAAGTAAGTTACCGATATAATATATCACTAAAAACGGATCGATTTCAGGAATGTATTTTTTTGTAAATTAATTTGTTTCAAAATGTATACAGCCAGTACTGGCTTACATATCAGGATTTCTGAAAGGGTAATCATCGCTACGGTTCTTAAAGAATTCAGAAGGGGATTTACCGGTTATCTGCTTGAAATTATTAATAAAGGTGATCCTGCTTTTAAACCCGCATTGAGCGGCAATTGCCTCGAGGGTATAATTTTTCCATTCAGCCTTATCTTTATTTTTGATCAGATACTCCACCCTGTAGCGGTTCAGGAATTCCCTAAAGCCCATCCCATATTCGCGGTTAACTACTGCAGAAAGAATATACCTGGGAACATTAATATCCTTAACCAACTGTTCCAGGGAATAATCCAGATTTAAATAGGGCTGATGCTCTATGAAGAATTTTTCCAGGAGCTGTTTGTAACGAAATGCATCTTCCTCGGTAATGATTAATTGAGGGACCTGCTTTAAAGGTTCAATCTCAGTTGCATCAGGTTCTTCATTACCATTAAGTACCGATACTTTTTCCGGCAATGAAGTGGATACTGGAATGAGTTGATCAGGTGAAGGTTTAAAAATGCCATATAGAAATTTTGGCCGGATAAATAACTGTACGCAAATGCTCAGTACAAATGCGCCTAAGGAAAGATCCAACAGGTTAAACGCTGTTTTTTTAATCGGCGCTATAACTGCTACAAACAAAGCTGCAATAATTAGACCAGTAAGAAGTCCATTCAGTATCTGAAGCCATTTAATCAGCCCCTGATTATCACTTAATACTTTATCTGTAGATTGTTTTTTAAACCTGGTGATGAGTCGATAGTTGATACCAATAAAAAATATCGACAATCCTGCCCTGATAAATTGAAAGATATAAGCAGGCAAAAAACCTTCACTGTCGCTTGTCCTGAGTGAACTTTTTTGGTAATATTCAACCAGGTAAGCTTTTTTATCTGCAATTGGCATGGTATAGTATGGCCATAAATTAAGGGCGAACAAAATAGCAGGCAACAGTAACAACCAGTCATATTTTCGATAGGCTAACTCTCCATTCAAAATAGCCCTGATATATAAAAATGCAAATGGCGCAATTAATAAAGAAAATGGAATGGCCATTTTATGCATCCAGGGAAATTTCATATACCAGCCAAGATGAAAAATCACCCCGTTAGCATTCAGTATCGCCAGAATAAGTAATAGGATAACCAGCAATTGTTTACTATGGCTTTTATCTTTATTTACCCAGGCTAAAATGGCGACTGCCAATAATGCCAATAAGCAGGCAATGATCTGAAAAATTATACCGAGAAACTCCATGCTGAAAGTTATCTTTTTATTCCCCCAAATTAAATTACAAAACCAATGCAAGGTTCTTTTTTGATTGAGCCTTCTCCGGGTGAGGAGATAATTCAGCTATACTTTGTAAGTAAAAAGTTGATATTGAATGATCCGCATATTTGTTTACCCATACGATGATCATTTATGTTATTTCTTAAACATTTCTATCAATGCTACTGCACCTAAACTGGTGCAAAACGGGATGGCAGACAGGTCCACTTTAAAATCGCTATTATGATTGAAGTAGGGGAACATCATTCCGGCCTTATTTGCTTTGGCAACATCGGCAGGATGGGCTATCCCTACCAATAAATAATCATATACTTTTACTTTATTATTGACTACCAGGTGCTGAAAATCTTCGGATCCCATGACTGGCGGGATGCCTTTAATATTTTTCCCCGGGCCTGTAAATCTTTCCAGGGCTGCATCTATTTTTGCAACCATCGCTGTGTCATTCACTAATGGTGATACCCTTCCTTTCATTTTCAATACAGGATAAAGTGATGGAGGGAGATTATTGGCCAATGCAATGCCGCTATCGATTCGGTTAATGCTGTTTACCATAAAATCGCGGTCTTTATTATTAAAATAACGTGTATTCAATTTTAATGTAGCGGAACCTGGGATTACATTATTGTCAATGCCGGCCTGTACAGCGCCAACAGTAACTACTGCGGCCGACTGCGGATCAAAATTCCGGCTGATGATGGTCTGATATTGCAGGATGGCATTGGCGGCCATCACTATAGGATCGATGGCTTCATGCGGTGAAGATCCGTGACCGCCTTTCCCATAAAACGTAACATCAAACTGGTCGGCACCAGCCATTCTGTAACCAGGTGCATTTAAATAATAACCAACCGGTGCAGGTGCGGTGTGCATACCCAGCAAATAATCAGGTTCAGGCACACCTTTCTTATACATTTCTGCCGCCATGGCTTCTGCACCGCCGCCGGGCTCTTCGGCAGGCTGGCCAATCATAATTAAGGTTCCTTGCCACTGGTTCTTTAGTGTAACCATAATCCTGGCAATACCCAGCATCCAGGTGGTATGTGCATCATGCCCACAAGCATGCATAACCGGTACTTCTACCCCATCTGCCTTTTTAACAATTTTCGTACTTGCATAGGGCAAGCCGGTTGTTTCCTTTACGGCATTACAATCCATATCCGCCCTGTACATGACAACTGGGCCATCCCCGTTTTTCAAAATACCAACTACACCCTTTATACCAATGCCGGTCATTACCTCATATCCCAATGATTTCAATTCTTTGGCTACAATGGCCGCGGTTCTTGTTTCCATGAACCCGAGTTCAGGGTTTTCATGTATGTCTTTGAAAATATTTACCAGCCTGGCGGAGTCGGCATAGGCTAACTTTTTGATTTCGGGAATAGGCAGGGTTGATTTTCCAACAGCAGCTTTTTGTGCCCAAAGAATATTTGCAGTTATAATTGAAAATAATAAAAAACAAATCTTCATATTCATGAAAATAAATTTTAAGTTGGTTAACGTGTAACAACCTTATTCCAAAAACATTACCTCACCAGACTTAATATCATAATAAGCCCCTGCCATTTTTATTTCGCCCTTATCCAGCATTTCTTTTAGTATCGGGCTGCGTTGTTTGATTGTTTCAATGGTATGTAAAACATTGTTCTTCCCAACCACATCGGTAAACGAGCTATTCTTAGAATTCTTTTCCCCTTCATAATTACCTGACAAAGCAACTGCCGGTTTAATCTTGGCGAGCATGGCAGTAATATTTCCCATTTTCACGTCATCAATGGCCGATTTAATGGCGCCACAACTGCTATGCCCCATCACGAGTATGAGTTTTGCACCAGACACTTTACAGGCAAATTCCATGCTGCCCAACACATCTTCATTCACAATATTGCCGGCATTCCGGGCTACAAACATATCCCCGATACCTTTGTCAAATACATCTTCCACGGGTATCCGGCTGTCGAGGCATGACAGTACAACCGATTTAGGATACTGCCCGCCTGCGGTAGCCCTTACCATTTTGGAATGATCCCTTGCGGTAATATTATTTTCCATGAAGCGCTTATTACCATCTTTCAGTCTTTGTAAAATAGTGTCAGGCGAAAGTGCCTTTTGCTCTTCTGCTGTTGTAACTTTTTCTACAAGGGGCTCCTGATTATATCGATGATCATTTTGATCATCAGCATTTTTGTGGTTATTGCAGGAGATCAAAAAAGCCAGGGAAACTGAAATCAAGAATATCGTTTTATATTTTTTCATCTCACAAATAAATGAATTTTGCAGTTCTGTTTTTTACGTATCTGGGCAAAATTGATGTAAACTTATCCAGCTGATTTGTCATTATTTTTAAATGGATATTATACATCAGCCCATGTAGTAAATATACAGTCACATTGCTTAATAGAGCAACTTAACATAGCTAATATTTGATGCATCGGCAGGAATGACCTCTTGTTTTAACAGCATAGTTATTACTTACATTTTCAAAATCACTGTTAAGTCCAATGGCGTACGCAGACTGATCGCTTTGCATTGTGGATGTCCAGAATGTACATTCGGTTGTACTATTCCAGGTTGAAACACCATAGAACCAACCGGCCGGAAGAGCATTAAATCCGCTGCTGTTGGTTGCACCGGTATTTGGACTTCGCCATAATAAAGAGGTGGATTTCAAAAGTCCGCCTGCCTTATCCTTACCACCGAGTCCGGCAATTAATGTTTCCCAATCAACTAAAGATGGAATACGCCAGCCTGCAGGACACAGATTGGAGGTTTTGACAGCAAACCAATTATAAAAATTCCCATAGATTATATCACTCCCATGAATAGCATAAGCCCCTACAGTTGCTAAAGCCCATTCATCATTATTCAGCCCGGTAATAATGGCAGACCCATCATTATATCGGGTTGCCCTTAGATTCTCTGCCATCCAAACCTGGGAACCAATTTGCACCGTTTTATATACATTGCCATCGATATCAGTCACAGAATTGCCAGCATCAGGAACATCATTTTTATTACAGCGAACTGTTAATAACATGATTGCAAAAAAAAGTATTATTTTTTGTAGGCTGATGTTTTTCAAATCGGAATTCATTTATACTGGTTATGGAGCTGACAAGTATATTACGACCAATACAAAAATATGATTTAAAATTATCCGTTTTGCCATATGAACAGAATCCATAGGATTATTTACTTCATCCAAAAAAGGTATTAAAGGCTTGCCTCCGATTGGAAAAATAATTGTAACATAGGGTACAGAATTAAATTTCCACAAATACAAATTAAGATCATGTCTGTTACATCACGCAGAGAGGTCATCAGGGCACTGGCTCTTGGAGGAACGGGGCTTTTATTATCCCCACTATCCTGTTTATCTGCAGCAAATGGCCGACAAAAAAAGTTAGGTGTTGCATTAGTCGGATTGGGGTATTATAGTACAGACCTTCTGGCCCCTGCCCTGCAAATGACTGAACATTGTTACCTCGCAGGCATCGTAACCGGCAGCCCGGCCAAGGCTGAACGCTGGCAAAAGCAATATAATATTCCCGACAAAAACATCTACAACTATGGCAATTTTGACCAGATTGCCCATAATGATTCCATTGATGTGGTCTATGTTGTACTCCCGCCTTCGATGCACATGGAATATGTAGTGAGGGCAGCGAAAGCCGGCAAGCATGTATGGTGCGAAAAGCCCATGGCTATGACTGTGAGGGAATGCCAGGCTATGATTGATGCCTGTAAGGATAATAAAAGAACATTGGCCATTGGGTACAGGTTGCAACATGAGCCTAACACAAAAGAATACAGGCGGATCGTACAAAATGGACTGCTGGGTAAAGTTAAAACGGTTCAATGCGAAGCGGGTTACAGAGAAAACAGAACCGACCACTGGAAGCAGAAAAAGGAAATGGGTGGCGGTGTTTTAGGTGATATGGGGGTATATGCCATCCAGGGTGTAAGGCTGGGAACCAATATGGAACCATTGTCGGTTGTGGAAGCAAAAATTTCAACCATCCGCCCCGAAATCTATCGCAACGGGCTGCCTGAAATTGTTGAAGCCAGGCTTGCGTTCCCCGGAGGAGTTATGGCAGATTTGAAAACCAGTTTTGCAGAGAATATTAATTTTTTGGATATCAATTGCGAAAAAGGAAGTATCAAAATGGCCCCATATCAGGGTTATAGTGGCAACCAGGGTACTAGCCCTCTCGGAGAAATAAAGTTTACATACCAGGTGCCCTGGCAACAGGCCAATCAGATGGACGAAGATGCGAGGTCCATCATGGAAGGAAGTAAGATGGTTGCACCAGGTGAAGAAGGCCTGCGGGATATCCGTGTAGTTGAGGCCATTTATCAATCAGCAGAAATGAAAAAGGAAATCAAATTATTAGTTTGATTTCCTTATATCATCCTCAAGTCAAAATATCATCATCAATTCAGTGAACGAATA
>JAHEEX010000090.1 GCA_024640465.1 Sphingobacteriales bacterium
CATTGATGTTAAAAGGGAGAAATTGAATATCAACAGGGTAGGGGTTTTTGTAAATGCAACGGCTGATGAAATTTTAAAAACGGTGGATGATTGGCGACTTCAGATGGTACAGTTGCATGGTGATGAAACACCTAAATTTTGTGAACATATCAGCAATCATATCACCACCATTAAAGCATTCAGGATCGGGCCAGATGAAAATATTGATTGGAAGATATATCCATACCGTGATTCGGCTGATATGTATTTGTTCGATACGGTAGGGGTAAGTTATGGCGGAACGGGAATGCAGTTTGATTGGGCAATGCTCGAAAAGGTGAATACGGGTAAGCCATATTTTTTAAGTGGTGGTATCGGGCCGGAGGATACAGATAAAGTGAAAAAATTTTCGGCCAATCAGCATGATCTGTTTTCGATCGATGTGAACAGTAAATTTGAAATTTCACCGGGTGTGAAAGACATGGATTTGATAGAGGAATTTTGTAAAAAAATAAAATCAGTTTAACCGCAGAGAAAAAAAGAACGCTGAGATTTTACAAAGGAATGGCTGTTATGTCCCCCTCTGGAGGGGGCAAATTGAAGTAATAGTGTATACTCAGGTTTTAGGGGGAGGAAAATGAGAAGTAAAAAGTGGAAAATTGAAAGTGGAAAGTGAAAAACAGAATATAATAATTAAAAATTAGTAAAGAAATACAAAGGAATATGTCAACCTTAACATTTCAAAAACCAGATACGCAAGGATACTACGGCCAGTTTGGCGGGGCATTTATTCCGGAGATGCTGCACCGCAATGTTGCCGAATTACAGGAAAGATATCTTCAGATCATCCAGGATCCATCATTTCAAAAGGCTTTCGCTGCTTTATTAAAGGATTATGTTGGCAGGCCAACACCGCTTTTCCTGGCGGAAAGACTTAGTGCAAAACATGGCACCACCATTTATTTAAAAAGAGAGGACCTCTGTCATACAGGTGCACATAAAATTAATAACACTATTGGGCAGATACTGCTTGCCGAGAAACTGGGCAAAAAAAGGATCATTGCCGAAACAGGTGCGGGTCAGCATGGTGTGGCAACAGCAACGGTATGTGCTTTGAAAGGCCTGGAATGCATCGTTTATATGGGTGAAAAAGACATTGAGCGCCAGGCACCAAATGTGGCCCGTATGAAGATGCTCGGTGCTAAAGTTGTACCGGCGATGAGTGGGAGTAAAACATTAAAAGACGCAACCAACGAAGCCATCCGTGATTGGATCAATCATCCTGATGATACACATTATATTATTGGCAGTGTTGTTGGTCCACATCCTTATCCGGATATGGTTGCCCGGTTTCAGAGTGTGATCAGTGAAGAGATACGGAAACAGCTAACCGAAAAAACCGGCAATCCATTACCAACACATGTTGTGGCATGCGTGGGTGGAGGCAGTAATGCAGCGGGTGCTTTTTATCATTTTCTGGATGAGATGAATGTTCAGTTGGTTGCAGTAGAAGCGGCCGGTATGGGAGTCAATAGTGGTATGAGTGCTGCAACCACCCAGCTAGGCAAGCCCGGTATCCTGCATGGCAGCAAGAGTTTATTGATGCAAACGGAAGACGGACAGGTTATTGAGCCACACAGCATTTCAGCGGGTTTGGATTACCCGGGCATTGGGCCTTTACATGCGAATCTGTTTGAAACTGGTCGCGGTATTTTCCTGAGTGCCACGGATGATGAGGCTATTGCGTCAGCATTTGAAGTATCCCGATTGGAAGGCATCATCCCTGCTTTGGAAACAGCGCATGCTTTTGCGGCCCTTGATCAAATGACCTTTACAAAAGAAGACAGGGTAGTGGTTTGCTTAAGTGGCCGTGGCGATAAAGACCTCGCGGCCTATATGAAAGTAATGGAGGAAAAGCGTTTTTAAACTTAGCGGTTAAATGTATTTTAATGAGCAGGATCAAGAATTTATTTGACAGTAAGCGCAGTCGTGTTTTAAATGTTTATTGTACAGCAGGGTATCCTGCATTGGGAAGTACCATTCCTGTGATGAAATCTCTTCAATCTGCCGGCGCCGATCTGATAGAACTCGGCATGCCCTACAGCGACCCACTGGCCGACGGTCCGGTAATACAAGAGAGCAGTGCAATTGCATTAGCCAATGGTATGACGATTGCTACACTCTTTTCTCAGCTTAAAGAATTTAGGCAGGATATTCATGTGCCTGTAATCTTAATGGGCTACCTGAATCCGGTTCTCCAATATGGATTTGAAAAATTCTGTAACGATGCTGCAGCCGTTGGTATTGACGGATTAATTCTGCCTGATTTACCGGAGTATGAATATGAAACAGTATATGGTCCCATCATTAAAAAGAATGGACTTGATTTTATATTCCTGGTGACGCCGGAAACAACGGAAGACAGGGTCAGGAAGCTTGATGAACTAAGCAGTGGTTTTTTATATGCGGTATCTTCTTCTTCAACTACCGGATCAGATAAGCAGATGCAATCGGTTGAAAAATACCTTACCCGATTACAAAGCTATGGTTTGAGAAACCCTGTACTGGTTGGATTTGGCATTAAAGACAAAGCCAGTTTCGATGCAGCCTGTGTCCATGCAAACGGTGCCATTATTGGAACAGCGTATATAAAATCGCTGGAGAATTCGACCGATATCAATGCTGCAACAGCTTCATTTATACAAAGTGTATTATCCTGACAAGTATTTAAAAATGAATTAATTGGAACTGACGATCATAAAATATAATGCCGGGAACATTCAGTCTGTATTGTATGCGCTGGAACGAATTGGCGTAAGCGCTGAAGTTACAGATGATATGGAGCGGATAAAAAAAGCGGACAAAGTTATATTCCCCGGAGTAGGTGAAGCATCTTCGGCTATGCGTTACCTGCAGGAAAGAAAATTGGATAAACTGATCTGTGGACTTACTCAGCCTGTACTGGGAATATGCCTGGGGATGCAACTTATGTGCAGGTACTCCGAAGAAAATAACACAAACTGCCTCGGGATTTTTGATGAAGAGGTTAAATTATTTCAAGCGTCTGAGCCGGGATTTAAAATTCCCCAGATCGGGTGGAACACTATTTATGACCTGCGAACCCCATTATTCAAAGATGTTCCGGAGCATTCGTACTGCTATTTTGTTCACAGCTATTATGCATCACTTGGGGAGCATACCATTGGAACAACGAATTATATTCAGCCTTACAGTTCTGCCTTGCAAAAGGGAAATTTCTATGGGGTGCAGTTTCACCCGGAGAAGAGTGCTACTGTGGGTGAACAAATTTTAAAAAACTTCCTCGATATCTAAAGAAAATATGGAAATCATTCCTGCTATTGACCTGATTGATGGAAAATGTGTCAGACTCACGGAGGGTGATTTTGCACAAAAGACCATTTATAATGAAAGCCCTGTTGAAGTGGCGAAGCAATTTGAAGCCGCCGGCATCAGGCGACTGCACCTGGTTGATCTGGACGGGGCTAAAGCCGGAAAGGTGGTAAACTGGAAAGTACTGGAGGGCATTACCCGGGAAACAGCCCTGGTGGTGGATTTCGGTGGAGGTATTAAAACGCTTGATGAAGTTCAGAAAGTATTTGACCTGGGGGCAAGATATGCTACCGTAGGCAGTATCGCTGTTAAAAATGAACCCTTGCTGCTTGAATGGTTTGAGAAATATGGGGCAGATAAATTCCTGGTTGGAGCCGATGTAAAGAACGAAAAGCTGGCGATCGGTGGCTGGCTGGAAACAACAGGTGTGGACATCATTGATTTTATCCGTAAATATATGGGGCATGGTATTCGCCAGTTATTCTGTACAGATGTAAGTAAAGATGGTAAACTCGAAGGGCCGTCTTTAGATCTGTACCGAAAGATCATTCAGCATTTTCCACAATTGCAATTTATCGCCAGTGGTGGAGTGAGTTCAAAGGATGATTTGATTGCACTAAAAGAGATTGGTTGTAAGGGAGTGATTGTTGGAAAAGCGATCTATGAAAACAGGATTACACTGGGTGATTTAACCGCAATGAAATAAGGAGCAAAGTTTTATGCTTACAAAAAGAATCATACCCTGCCTGGATATCAAAGATGGCAGAACGGTGAAGGGTACAAACTTCGTTGACCTGCGTGATGCAGGCGACCCTGTTGAACTGGGTGCCCGTTATGCCAAAGAGGGTGCAGATGAACTGGTGTTCCTGGATATAACGGCAACCAATGAAAAGCGCAAAACTTTAAGTGAACTGGTAAACCGTATTGCCCATCATATTAATATTCCCTTTACGGTTGGTGGTGGAATCAGCAGTGTGGAAGACGTACAGGTATTGCTCCAAAATGGCGCTGATAAAATATCTGTCAATACCTCTGCTTTTAAAAGACCGGAACTAATAAGTGAATTATCACGTGAATTTGGCAGTCAGTGCGTAGTCCTGGCCATCGACACCAAAAAAGAAGAAGATGGTAACTGGTACGTATACCTGAATGGAGGGAGGGTGCGTACACCAATGCTTTGTACTGATTGGGCAAGACAGGGGGTTGACCTCGGTGCAGGTGAAATTTTGCTTACTTCCATGAACCATGATGGTACAAAGCAGGGATTTGCCCTGGATATCACCAGGACCCTTTCCTCTATTTTACCCGTACCGGTAATTGCATCTGGCGGCGGCGGTAAGATGGAGCATTTTAAAGATGTATTTGAACAGGCCGGGGCCGATGCGGCGCTCGCAGCCAGTATTTTTCATTTTAAGGAGATTTCCATCCCTGATCTTAAAAAATATTTAGGGGAAAATGGTATAACCGTTAGAACTTGAGCCTGATTTTCATCAATTTTACCTCATTAAACAATAATTACGTGAATATCGACTTTAATAAATACTCAGATGGATTGGTACCGGCTGTAATCCAGGATCACCAGACACAAAAAGTACTGATGCTGGGATTCATGAATGCGGCGGCTTTGCAAAAGACCATGGAGACCGGAAAAGTTACTTTTTATAGTCGTTCTAAGCAACGCCTATGGACCAAAGGTGAAGAAAGTGGAAATTTTTTGGAACTGAGATCGGTAGCCAGCGATTGTGATGATGATACTTTACTTATCCGGGTCCATCCCACGGGCCCGGTTTGTCATACAGGCTCTGATACCTGCTGGAACGAACGCAACCATCCTGATGATTTCCTCCTCTACCTGGAAGATATCATCCAACTGAGAAAAGAGAGCAGTGATGAAAAGTCATATGTAAGGTCTTTATTCCAGAAAGGCATCAACAAAATTGCCCAGAAAGTAGGGGAAGAGGCCGTGGAACTGGTGATTGAAGCAAAGGACAATGACGATGAAAAGTTCCTGAACGAGGCCGCCGACCTGCTGTTTCATTATTTGGTTTTGCTTAACAGTAAAGGTTTTACCTTGCAAAACGTAAAAGACATTTTAAAACAAAGGCATTCTGCATGAAAAAATGGTTCATTGGCCTCTTAATCCTGCCCTTATTTACCCTTGCACAGGAAGGGAAAGACTTTACTATAAATGGCTACCTGAAAGGGCTACCCGAAAATTCCGATATCATTCTGAAGAATGAAGATCTTAGCCCGGAGCCTTTGGCAACCTCTAAATCGAAAGCCGGTAAATTTCTCCTGAAAGGAAAACTTGCAGAGGCGAATCTATATTATTTGAATATTGCCGGGAGCCAGCAGAAACTATATCTTTTTATCGAACCTGGGAATATGACTTTGGAAGGTAATAAAGATTCATTACTGGTTGCCCGCCTGAGTGGTTCTGTTTCTCAAAATGATTTTGTTGATTTCAACAAAGCGTTCAATGCTTCTTTCGCCCGTTTGAGCCAGTTGGCTCAGCAACTCAATTCAGGTCAGTCGGATCCCGGAGGAGCAATACGCAATGAATATAATGCCCTCGTTAAAGAAGTAAATGCCAAAACCGACATTTTTGTTGCACAACACAAGCGTTCGGTGGTTTCACCATTTGGAATACTGGTGATGTCTCAATTGACCGAGGATATTACAGTTACAGAGAAAAGATTTTTAACACTTGAGCCTGTAGCCAGGCAAAGTTATTTTGGCCGTATGCTGGACCAAACTATTACTGAAGGAAAGATAGGTGCCATTGGTACGGACGCCATTGAGTTTGTTCAAAATGATACTACCGGTAAGCCGGTATCATTGTCTTCTTTCCGGGGTAAGTATGTACTCATTGACTTCTGGGCAAGCTGGTGCAAACCTTGTCGCGAAGAGAATCCAAATGTTGTAGATGCTTACATGAAATACAGTCAAAAAAATTTTACCGTACTGGGTGTTTCCCTGGATCGTGCGCGAGATCCGTGGTTACAGGCAATAAGGGATGATAAATTAACATGGACACATGTAAGCGACCTTAAGTTCTGGAGTAATGAAGTTGCTGCACGGTATAAAGTATCAAGTATCCCACAAAATTTTTTGATAGACCCCAATGGAAAGATCATTGCAAAGAATCTGAGAGGTGTAGAACTCCAGACTAAGCTGCAGAATTTATTGAAGTAAACCCTTTTGCCTTCGTTTCTTTGCTGCGAAAATGTCAGAACCATGATTTGGGGGGATTTTTGGGATTTATATGATGAACAGCCATTTCCTGAACCTTTGCGATTCCGCACTAAAGGTATTGGCTGTTAATCATTTTAATCAATTTAATCCCCCCAAATCATGGTTCTGACATAGACCTTATTGGAAAATTTTGATAGCGAAGTATTTATTAATAAAAAAAACCGTCCTTATTACAAGGACGGTTTTTTTATCAAAAAGTTATACTTTTTTAAAACGAATACCTGATACCAAACTGAGCCTGCCATACGTCTATCAATCCAGTTCCACGGCGGGTTGAAGTATAGTTTAAAGAATTATTCACGGTGTTCATCCGGTAGATAGGAATACCAGTTGTTGCATTGATGCCACGTGCTGCCAAAGGCTGAAAAGTATTAACAGTATATCCAACGCCCCATGCAGAATTCAACATATTTCCAATATTAAAGATATCGGCACGAATTTGAATGGTATGGCGCTGTTTGCCAATGTTATGGAATATTTCAAGCATGGCACTCAGGTCGAACCTGGTTACCATTGGAAGCAGGAGGCCATTACGTTCAGCATATTTGCCACGGTTATCTCTCAGGTAGCTATCTTGTTGGATGAAAGCTTCAAAAGCATCTTGCTGTTGCTGAACAGTAAATGTTGTTCCAGACAAGGTATATTGTTCGAAATTCATTTCAGATTTATTCCTTGGTATATAAATCAGGTCATTGTTCTGAATACCATCACCATTCATGTCACCGGAAATGGAATAAGATACACGGCCCTGGTTTTGTGATTGTGCACCAAGCGAGAATTGTAAACCTACTGTCTTAGCCAGCTCAACACGGTAATTAAGGTTACCAATGATGCGATGACGGGTATCATTATCACTGAAAGCAATATCCAGTGAGTTATTGCCCCTTACAGAACGTGCATCCCTCCATGAACTGAAGGCAATAGAACCGGCACTCATGAAGTCTCTTGTACTTCCATAATTATATGCAACCATCCAGCCAAAACCTTTGCTGCGCATTGGTTTTTCCAATTTGAAAGTGGTCATGAATGATCCGCCATAAGGCCCGCTTTTTAGCACTGTAGCATCGGTTATTTTTGAATTAATCCGTACTGCATTGTTGAATGCAGCGCCCGACAATGGTTGTCCATTGGTGCCAAATGTATTAAACTTAGGCCTGTTATCAGGACCTGCAAAGGTGAGAGTCGCTGGTTTCAGGTTTCCATTATAATATAATACGTTGCTGATACTTTGTGTAAATATCAATTCAGCGCTTGCTATGATACCCAATCCGATATTTTGATCCACACCCAGGTTTGCCCTGAATACCTGTGGAAAACGGAATTGCTTTTCTGTTGTGGCAATATTATAAGAAGGTGCAGGTGTACCAGGATTTGCAATATTTGGAATATTATAGGTTACATCCGGGCTGAAAGGATATGCTTTTGTGTTATCTGTAGAGATGGATCCGCTTTGAACACCATTATTTCCGATCTGGTTGCTGATCCAAACAAATGCAGGACGTCCGGTGAATAATCCCAATCCGCCACGAATCTGTGTTTTCTTATTTCCGAAAACATCATAGTTAAATCCAAAACGGGGGGATATCATCAGTTTTCCTGAAGGTAATTCAGAAGTGCTCAGTTTAGTAGGGTTTCCTTCTTCGTCAACAAAGCTCATGCCGTCTACTTCAGTATTTACAAAACCACTTCCTACAAAGTATGGTATGTCAAAACGAACACCATAAGTAAGGTTAAGTTTTTCATCCAAAGTCACATCATCCTGGATATAAAATCCAAGATTCCTAGCTTTAGTTTCTGCATTCCAAAGTGCGCCGCCAGCTAGATTGCTGTATGTTAAATTATACCTTCTAACGTTAACCGGGTTCAGCAACATGTCTGGGTTCGCCAGGTTAGCATTAGCTGAGGTATAAAAGCTGTCGAGGTTATGGAAAACATACTGACCGTTAACAGTTGGTGTAAATTGGTTAAAGAAAGTAAACGACTCATAGTTTACACCCATGGAAAGTGTATGTTTTCCAAGATATAAGGTTGCATTGTCTGAAAACTGCCAGGTGTCTGTATTTAACAGGTTATTTGGCGTAAAAGGCTCAGATCCCAGCGTTATATAGTTTACATTATTTCCATCAAGGATATCTATGGTTGGGAAGCTGAGTGATTTCTCAGCACGATAATCCCTGTTTGCCGTAAAGCCAAAGATCATCTCATTACTGAATTTGCTGCTGATACGGCTATTGAGCTGCGCAATGGCAGAGTAGATATCGTTATTGATCTCATAGTTGGAGTTGGCATAGGTCATAGACAACAGGTTTCCGTTCCTGTTACCAAAACCACCCGATCCGCTGATGGGAACATCTCTTTTTGACTTCAATAAATTACCACGCAAAACCAGCTTATGTTTATCATTAATGTTCCAGTCGAATTTCAGGAGGGCTTTATCACTCCGGGTCAGTAATGAATAACCTTCATAAGGGCCGGTCTCATATCCATAATTTTCACTCATGAATTTTGATAATGCGTCCAGGTCTGAAGCCTTAACCCGGGTAACGTTTCCTCCGGATCCTGTTCCCCTGTCTGCAACAAATTGAGTGCCCGGATCACTGCGGCGCTCACCTTCGTAATTCGCAAAGAAGAAAAGTTTATTCTTGATGATGGGACCGCCAATGCTTCCACCAAATTGTTTTACATCGAATGCGGTTGTAACAACATCCTGGTCGCCTTTCTCTCCGGCTTTATCACCTACATATTTTTCATTCCTTGTATTGTAAAATCCACTGCCATGAAAAGTATTGGTACCACTGCGTGTTACCGCATTAATGGAAGCACCGGTAAAGCCTGCATCTTTCAGGTTGTATGGAGAAATGTTGATCTGTATTTCTTCCAGTGCATCCAGGGATATAGGTGTGGAGTTTGTCTGGCTGCCAGGTAAAGCCTGTAAACCGAAAGAGTTATTAAAGATAGAACCATCTATAGTCAGGTTGATGAAACGGTTATCCTGTCCTGCGAAAGAAGTACCATTTGCCTGTGGAGTAAACTTCGTAAAGTCTGTAATACTCCTGTTCAGGGTAGGGACACTCGCCAGCATTCGCCTGTTGATATTGGTAGATGTACCCTTTTTATCTTTTGATATAAGGGTATTTTTCAATGTACCCGTAACTACTACTTCCTGCAATTGTTTATTGGCTTCCAACAATAATACATCCGCCCGGGTTGGTTCACCCAACTGGACAGTGATATCTTTTACTACCTGTTTTTCGAAGCCTACAAATGATACTGATACAATATAAGGTCCACCTACCCTGAGGGAGGGCAAGGTGTATCTGCCATCAGCAGCAGTTGTTGTGCGGTATTTGGTGCCTGAAGGTTCATGCAAGGCTTCAATAGAAGCGCCTGACAAACCTTTTCCTTCTGCATTTACAACCACTCCTACAATGGTACCTGTGGTTACCTGGCTGAATGCTGCCACATTGATCAAAAGGGCAATCAGCAAATTCAAACTGATCTTATACATATAGTTTTTAGATTTTCAGTCGCAAAGATGCATAATAATGGCATACCAAAAAGGGGAATATGTTAACATAATTTAACCTTTACACGGATTTTACTGATTGTAAAGGGTTTTTGCTATTTCTTGTAAATTGTTTAAACAAAACCCAGCCTCCGTATGAAATTCTTAATTTTGCCAAAATGAATACAATGTTGGATTCCATAGAATCGGCTATAAATGATATCCGGAACGGGAAAATGGTGATAGTTGTAGATGACGAGGACAGGGAAAATGAAGGTGATTTTGTAACCGCAGCCCGTAATGTTACCCCTGAAGTGATCAATTTTATGAGTAAATACGGCCGCGGGCTGATTTGTGCACCACTACCGGAGGATCGATGTGCAGAATTAGGCCTGGATTTAATGGTCAATAATAATACTGCGCTGCATGAAACAGCCTTTACTGTTTCTGTGGATCTGCTGGGGCATGGCTGTACAACGGGCATTTCTGCCCACGACCGGTCTAAAACCATACAATCCTTCATAAACCCGGCAACCAAACCAAGTGATCTTGGCCGGCCGGGGCATATTTTTCCGCTGCGTGCCAAAAGGGGTGGGGTATTACGCCGGTCAGGCCATACAGAGGCGACTATCGACCTTGCCCGTCTGGCCGGATTTGAGCCGGCTGGAGTTTTAGTAGAAATCATGAATGAAGATGGCTCAATGGCTCGCCTGCCCGAACTCGAAATTTTGTCTAAGCAGCTGGATATGAAGCTGATATCAATAAAAGACCTCATTGAATATCGCCTTCAGACAGATTCCCTGATAGAACAAATTGTTTCCGTGGACATGCCAACAAAATATGGACACTTTAAATTAATGGTATTCCGGGAAAGAAATAATCCACAAGGTTTGGAACACCTGGCCCTGGTTAAAGGTACCTGGGAAAAGGACGAACCGGTTCTGGTAAGGGTGCATTCTTCCTGCTTTACAGGTGATATCCTGGGCTCATTACGTTGCGATTGTGGTGAACAATTGCATTGTGCCATGGAAATGGTGCAGAAAGAAGGCAAAGGCGTGGTATTATATATGAACCAGGAAGGAAGGGGTATCGGTTTGGTTAATAAACTTAAAGCCTATAAGTTACAGGAAGAAGGTATGGATACCGTGGAAGCAAACCTCCATCTTGGTTTTCCAATGGATCAACGGGATTATGGACTGGGGGCACAAATCCTACGTTTCCTGAATATTTCCAAACTCAGACTCATCAGTAATAATCCCAAAAAGCGGGCCGGGCTAAAAGGGTATGGACTGGAAATTGTAGACTCGGTGCCGATCCAAATCGCATCAAATCCATACAACGAAAAATACCTGGAAACAAAAAGGGATAAAATGGGCCACGAAATCCTGTAATATACATTTCGTTTAGCCGTTGCCGTACTATTCCTTGCCCTGCTCTTTTCTTAAAATGGCGGAAGTGCTGCTGTCTGAAACCGGTACCTCTGCTTCATCCTTATTTTTCTTTTTACGCGGAAGTATGTGATCGAATTCCGTACGGTAGGAAATATTTCCGCCGGTTCGGTCTTTCCTGCCCGTAGTGGACAGTGCATCATAGCTGCTCCTGTAGAAAAAGGATGTCCGGAATTTTCCGTCAGGGGTAATCTTATATTCTACATTAACATCAGGAAGGAATAAAAAAGTTTGAGAACTGGTTACGCCCGATGATCCGGTTGTGAAATTAAAATCACTGCCAAAAGTAATGATCAGTTTGTCGTTCATCAATGATTTGATAAACTGAAGGCTCACATTTTCGCGGTAATCACTGCTGGTAGTGCCCGTAGAAGTTCCTGTTCCTGTAATGTCTGTTGCAATCCGGGAATAGTTGAAATTGACGTCGACTGAATTGCCGAAAAATTTGTAAAAAAAGTTTTGAACACTGCTCGCCAGGATGGTATTGATCACACCAGAAATGGTATTATTGATAAGTTCCTGGTTAAGATCTGTTGCCACTATAGCAGCTTGTGGTGCAAAACTTTTGAATACAATCAGGTATGTTGATTGTTTACTTACTTCCAGCGGATCCCGGTTGATGGCTTTAAGTTTGGAATCTACCGTAGGATTGTTTTTAACCGGACTATTGCTTGGCAAAACTATACTGAATGCCGGGTTCGGCTGGCCAAGCGTTCCCGTTAGCTTACACATTACCAGAACATCGCTCAGTTCTTTTAAAATATCTGAGCTTACAGCAGACACCCCGCCAGAACTGGATTCGCTGAATAAAGTACTCATCCTTACCTGTTCGGCCAGGTAGGTTGCATTAATATTTATTTCAGCATCATATGGATCGCCAGTCCAGCTTATAAAACTCCCCGATCCGGGATCAAGTGTAAATGGCTTCTTAAAAATATCCTGGAAGTTAAAATTATAATTTCCTTTATCTATGTTATACCTGCCGTTAAGTGTAAGGTTTTCATTTGTGCCAGTGTGGATTTTGATACTGCCTTTTCCTATTGCCGAAATCACATCACCACTCAACTCGTCGAGGATCACATTCATTTTCAGGAGATTATTGGCAGTCAGGTCGAGATCCATGGATAGATTAGACGAAGGATTGAACATGGAATCAAAATTCATTTCACGTCCATACTGTTTCCAAATAATATAGTCCACCTCACCTCTTTGTTTTGAAGTGGTAGAAGTTACAATGTTGATTAGCGAACTGTCAACAACTTCTCCATCCACATACATTTTCATATCTTTTTCCGGGCCCTTGAAAAAGAAGTTCACCCTGCCAATTGCTTTGCCATAGAAAATGTCATTGTCCAGTTTGTTTGTATTCAGCAATAACATTTTTCTTGAAGTGGCAGAGAAATCGAATTTGAAGTCCCTGAAAAAATGATGGCTGAGTTCGCCTTTAACCTGTCCTTCGTTACCATATTTATCCTTAATGTTTATGGTTCCGAAATCAATAATATCGGGCCTGAATTCAATCACCGGATCCTGGAGTGTATAGTAGCACTGGGTATACAGTACGTTCAGGCCGCCATTTTTGAGTTGTATTTTCCCGGTAATATCCGGTTCTTTCAGATTACCCGATATTTTGAGTTTGCCGCTTGCGTTGCCATTCATATCGGAAAAAACAATGCCTAAGTAATTTTCCAGGATATCGATCCTGGCATCCACAATATCGAAATCAGTATCGATGCTTTTGTTATTGGAATCGGCAAGGTTTACATTCCCTTTCACATCAAAGATGTAACCCTGGTTATTGGAATTTACAAAATAGGTTGCCTTCTTCATGGTATTATCCCAAAATGCATTTACGGAAATGATCCCAATGGAATCATTTTCGAACCTTGTTTGGTCAGTTTGCGCATTTACATATACTTTGAGTTTATTATAAGGATCCTCAATAGTTATATCACCGCTGGTAATACCCTCGATCTTAGGTTCCTTGAGCACATAAGGCAATATGTCGCCCAGGTTCACCCTGTGCAGGGAAATAAGAATGTCGTTACTATTACCAATTTCTGAAGGAAGTGAGGATACAAGTATTTCCTGCCTGCCATTAACAATACGGATATTCTCTGCTCCAATGTAGGATTTACTCACTGTAAGTTCACCGTTGCCTTCGATCTGCC
>JAHEEX010000091.1 GCA_024640465.1 Sphingobacteriales bacterium
GAGAACCCAAATATAGTGGCGGCATTTAACAGGTTTAAAGATAAAAACTTTACTGTGCTGGGGGTTTCACTTGATAAAGATAAAACGTCATGGGTTGAAGCAATCAAAGCAGATAATCTGAACTGGCCGCATATAAGCGATCTCAAATATTGGAACAGTGAAGTAGTTCCATTATATAATATTGAAGGTATTCCATTTAATGTGCTGATCGATCCGGAAGGAAAGATTATTGCCAACAACCTGCGGGGTAATGCATTAGCAAGTAAACTGGAAGAGGTATTGAAGTAAAGAGTTTCAATCCTCGTTATTTTTTTCTCCTATGTTTACAAACTGAAAACGAGGTTTTTTGGGCGCCATGGTTCGTGTCTTCACGAACCATCATCGAAAAAATATCGTCTTTCGGTTCGTGAAGACACGAACCGGGGCATAGAGTTCAATCCTCTTTATCTTTTTTCTTTGCGGTTAATTTTGATTTAAAAAAAGCGGGCTGAAATTTTTTCAGCCCGCTTTTTATTTTAAAAGTTTATTACTGTGCTATACGTAAAGAGATGATCCGGTAGTTTACACTTGATGTAATTCCGCTCTCACCACCTGTAATCTGGAGGTTAAGATCGCGTGTTGCAGGGGCGTTTGCTCCGGGGTTCAAAATTTCCACTTCCAATTCTCCAAAACTGCTGTTTGCAGGAATGGTCACTTGGCCGGAAAGTTTTTTATAATGCACGTTTTCTGTAGCAGTAGTCCCTGTAAAAACAGTGTAAAAAACTTTGGTATCTGTTGGGAATTGTGCGCCAATAAGGTTCACCCTGAATTTCTTGATTCCCGGGCTGTTTCGCGTCAGTAGCGGATCAGCAGTACTAGCCGCCCTTCCATATCCCGGAACACGGGTAAGGATAGGGTAAGTAAGTCCCGATGCGTTTGCATTATATGCCGCCGCATCAAATTCTACGACAGAATTTGTGAAAACCGGGTTCTCATTTTTAATACAGCTTCCCAACAATACAATCGAGAGAATGCTTGATAATATAAATAGTCTTTTCATGTTTTGCCTTTTTTAGTAACCAGAATTTTGAACAAGGTTTTTATTTCCATCAACTTCCACTGTTGGGAGAGGGGCCAGAATGCGGATATCGGAAAATGAAACGGTATTATAATGTGGCGCTTTAACCAGATCCCTTCCGAGTCTTTTTAGATCCCAAAATCTGTGTCCTTCAAATGCCAGTTCCAGCCTTCTTTGATTGATCACTTCCTCGTAAAGTGCTGAACCTGCCAATGCAAATGCAGGCAATCCACGGTTGGTTGCAATGGTATTCAGATCTGCGAGTGCTGCGGTTTCATTAAATACCGAAGAACCGGGTGTTGACAATGCTTCTGCCCTGGTAAGGTATACTTCAGCGATCCTGACTACCGGAATGTTATCCAGGTTTATAAACCCGTTTTTGCCCAGGAATTTTGTGCATTCCACTTTGGATAATCCTCTGCCTGTAGTACCAGGTTCGTACAATAGATTGCGAACATCTGCCGTCCTCGAAGCGATTGTTGCGTTTTGTCCGCCGAAAATTGTTGTGTTATTACCACCGGTTAATGTAATGCCTAAACTATTCAATAGAGAAATAGTAGGTACCAGGTCACCAAAACCACCTGTTGTGGTTGTATTGCCCGGAGCGGTTAATGTGGTATATGATGTTTGCAATGATTCATTCACACCATTGTTTTCCGCATTGGTGGCAAAAACCAGTTGAAATAATGATTCATTATTTGTGGCGCCTCTCCAGTTGGAAACATAATTTCCGGAATTAGTTAAGCGGCTGCCAGCCAGTGTAATGCATGAATCAGACCATTTTTTTGCCGCTGCAAAATCTTTGCGATAAAGATTTACACGGGCAAGTAAGGCTTGTGCAGCTGCTTTATTGGCTACAGCAGGGAAATTTGATCCCGGAAAAGTTAGTAACAGATTTGCGTTTTCGAGATCTTTTACTATTTGTGTATATACCTCATCAATCGGAGCCCTGGAGGGTTTGAGTGCTAAAGCATCAGTAGCAGATGCTGTTCCCTTAAGCATTAATGGAACACCACCTTTATCCTGTGAACCCACCACAGCACCGGGAATATATGCATAAGCCAGTGCCAGGTTTAAATGATATAGGCCCCTTAAAAAATACATTTGCCCAAGCCAGAAGGATTTATCAGCGGCAGTTATTCCGGGAGCTTCAACGCCTGGAACAGTTTCAATGATCAGGTTTGCCTGGTTGATGGCTGCATACGAAATCTGCCAGGTATCCTGGATGAAATGTGCGCGAAATACATTATTGGCTTCATTAAGCAACCGGCCTGATTTATTGGTTGCGAAACCATTATCTGCCAATGCCTCTGGTAAAGCGATAATATCCCTTCCATACATTCTTACTCCTTTCAGGCGAGAATATACAGACACAACTGCCGCATTGATACCATCCTTTGATGTAAGCGCAGTAGTCGCGTCAATGGATTGCCTGGGTTCAATATCCAGGGCATCTTTACAACTGATTACTCCTGATGATATCAGGGTTATCAAGATTACATTTATTATGATTTTTTTCATGATTCTGATCTTTTTACATTAAAATCCAACATTGATTCCAAAGGTGATATTCTTGCTTTGTGGAATAATACCCGTTGCAGTTCCCACAAATTCGATATCGTAACTGTACCAGTCTGAATAAGTCCAGAGATTGGTTGCCTGAACATAAAACCGTGCTGTATTTAATTTCAGTTTACGGGTAATATCCGGGTTAATATCATATGCCAGGGTGATATTTTTTAACCTGATATAGTCTGCTTTGAACCATGTTCTGCTTCCGCTACCTGCACCGGAACCTTTGGGCTCAGCACCTGCGGAATACATCCTTGGGAAATTGGTGATCTGACCAGGTTTTGTCCACCTGTTATCATACACATCCTTGAGTGCATTAAAACGGGCAATATTTTCAATCATGAAGTTAACTTGACCATCCTGTGAAAGGCGGCCATATTCATACTGGAAGAAAACATCCAGTGTGAATCCTTTGTAAGAAAAAGTATTGCTCCAGCCGCCAAAATAATTGGGTTGCTGATCACCGATATACACACGGTCAGCATTTTGGATCACATAGGTTATGTTACCATTAATATCATACCACATCGGGCGTCCTGTAGCTGCATTAACGCCGGCATAACGCTGGGTGAATACAGAATTGAGTTCACGGCCAACCCTGGTTGACGGATCGCCTGGAAGTTCCTGTAGGTCTTGTCCGGTGACAGGATCGAAATACAGTTTTTTGACTTTATTTTTATTGTACGTAAATACAAATGTACTTATCCAGTTGAACCCGTCTGCAATCTTCGATTTGATTGGTTGGAAGCCAAGTGTCAGTTCGATTCCTTTGTTTTCAATAGAACCTACGTTACGCGTAATCGATCCAAAACCACTGGTAAATTGTACGGGTTGTGAAAGAAGAAGTTCGTTAGTAATTTTTTGATAAACTTCAACTGAACCAAATAAACGGTTTTTGAAAAATCCGAAATCCACACCAAAATTCAGCGTCTGGTTTCTTTCCCAGCCTAATTCCGGGTTAGACAGCTGGGAGAATGTGATACCGGCATTGCCATTGTAAGGAGCAGCAGATCCATATAAGCCACGACCATCAAAGTTTCCGATCTGGTCACTTCCCGTTACACCCCATGAAGCTCTTGCCCTGAGTGTATTAACCCAATAAGTATCACCCATGAAGGCTTCATTATCGATGTTCCATGCACCACGAATGGAAGGGAACAAGCCATATTGTTTGTTTTCTCCAAAACGTGATGAACCATCATAACGGAGAATACCACTTAAAATATACCGTCCATCGTAGTTGTAGTTAACCGTTCCAAATACACTTTGGCGCTTGTATCCGGTAAAGAATTCCTGTGGCTGTAAAGGAGTTGCTGCACTGTTTAAGGTGGTAAACTGGTAGGTTGGGAATCCTTCAGCAGTTGCCACAATACCTTCCTGGTTTTCCACACGGTATTCATACCCTACAAAACCATCAATCTTATGCTTTTCTTTTATATTGAAAAGCCAGTTAAGTGTATGGGTAGTAAGAAAGTTGGTATTCCATTCGCTTTCCGCTGTTCCAATACCTTTCCTGTTAAAACCATCCGGAGTACGTGGATCCCTGTATTGCTTACCCTGTACTAACCTGTAATCCAGGCCGAAGAAAGGACGGTAGGTTAACCAGGGGGTGATTTTCCAATCCAGGCTTACATTTCCAATTAATTGGTTTGTCCTGTTTAAACCGGTATTATAATCGTTTACTGAAATAATATTCTGATTTAAGATACCTGCCAGGTTGGCCGGAGGTACGCCGGCATAAGTTCCATCCGGGTTATAAATTGGGTTAAACGGATACATTGCCGGGGAAGAAAAGGCAGGACTTCCAAGGAAACTTCCACTTGTAGCAAAAGGTACATTCTGGTTGAATGTACTCAGGTTAATTGAGGTATTGATGGTGATCCTGTCTGTTGCCTTATTCGATAAGTCAAATTTCAAGGTACCTCTTTGGAAATCGGCCTTTGTTATGATTGCTTCTGATAAACTGTAAGATCCTGAAACACGGAAAGTAGTTTTATCATTTCCCCCTGAAGCACTTAGTTCATAATTCTGAATAAGGCCCGTCCTGAATGCCGCATCCTGCCAGTCATAAGTTGGCAGCGCTGCTATGGCAGAATCAGCTGCTTTGTCATTCGTAATACCTGTTGTTGGGATACGAAACTCATTTAAAACAGCAACTTTATTAACTAGCCCATTAATGTCGCGGTTATTGGTATTACCCAACGCTTCGGCGCGGAGTTGAAATATTTCCTGTGAATTTAAAACGGGCAGCTTTTGTAATGGAGTGGCCTGTCCCCAATAAGCATTGAACTGGAATTTTGTTTTACCGGCTTTACCTTTTTTGGTTGTAACAATAACAACGCCATTGGAAGCCTGTGCACCGTAAATAGCCGCAGAAGCAGCATCTTTCAAAATATCTATAGACTCAATATCATTGGGATTCAAAAAAGACAAGGGATTTGACTCGGTAAAATTCGCATCATTGCGGGTGTTCAGCTGAACACCATCTACAACCCACAAAGGCTGGGTACCAGCCAGGAACGAACCGGTACCACGAATCCTTACGTTCACATTACCCCCGGGGATACCATTATTTGCCTGTACAAGAACACCTGCTGCACGGCCTTGCAGGGCCTTATCAACAGATGGGTTGGGCAGGTTCTCTATTGTCTTACCGGAAACGGTTGAAATTGCACCAGCCTCATCTTTCTTCCGACGAACCTGGTAACCTGTTACCACAACTTCCTCCAGCCCCTTGTTTTCCAGTTTCATACTTACATCATATGAATTACTTTGTGTAAGGGGTAATTCCTGTGCAGCCATGCCAACACCTGAGATAACGAGTGCAGTAGCTGAAGAAGGAACAGCCAATGAAAAAACACCCGAAGCATTGGTGGTTGTACCAGTCCGGGTACCTTTCAACACCACAGACGCATTCGGAACCGGATTTCCTGCTGGATCTGTTACTTTGCCCGTAACAGTTCGGGTTTGTGCGGATAATTGCCCAATCAGTAGGAGCAAACCGCAAAAAAACAGTACAAATTTTCTCATGTTTCTGAGTTTTGGTTTATTAGCGATCAAAAAGAAAATGTTAATTTATCTGGCGTTCTAAGACAAATAAAACAGTGAATTTGTTGCACAAGTTAGGTTTGTCATTGGGTTTTGGCTCAGGTTATTACTTTATTACGAACGATCCGTAAAAAGTAATAATTCAATAAAGTTTAGATAAATCTATATGATTTAACTTAAAAATGCGGTTAGTATTTGTTTTTTCGAATTGGGCCCTTGGATTTTTAGAAATGGTCTAAAGAAAATATTTTTTTAGATCATCAAAAAGGAGTGTAAAAATAAGGATCAGAAACTACTAATCAAAGTCATTTTCATAGCTCATCAGCTTAAATCAACCTTAGGCAATTCCTTTATCAGAGGGTCTTTTCATTGAATCGCCTGGTTAACCTGATTAGTTCTTCTTCAGATTTTTTGGCCGGGCCTTTGACGGCTGTTTTTTCCGTAAAACCTGGGTTCTTGACATTTAGTTTTTCCCAAAGTTCCTGTGCTGATTTAATCGGGAAACAATCCTGTTTTAATAAGAGATAATAATATACCCCGGTTATTATCTTTTCTTCGGTTACTGCTGATCCATAAGTTGTTAACTCAGATACCTGTTTTGGTTGCGACTTAAGCAACCAGGCTTTTCCGGTGTCCAGCACCTGGAACCAGGTCTTTGGATTACTTTGGCAAAGCAAATCTGTTTTAATGAATGTAAACGATTGACCAGTCATAGAATTGGAAAGATTTAAATGCTTTACCGGCGTTTTTAAGATCATTTCCTTTGCCTGGTCATTTAAAAAATAAATGTCATTTTCCACCAGGTCTAATTTGAGCGAAAGGTTATCATATAACTTTCCATCGGAGCCAATAAATTTCCCCTTTAGCCAATCATCTGAAAAAAAGGGGCTGCCATCGGTCACTTTGCTGTATTTATTAACGAGGACTTCACCTTTGAGATCAACCAGGAAACCCGGAATGCCCGGCCTGGTTTCCACAGTTGGCAGAGGCTGGGCTTTAGCTCCCGGCAATATAAAAAGGCTAATTAACAGGTATAATAACGGTTTCTTCATGATAGATGCTTAAACAAGTTAAGCTATTGATTCATTTCTTACAAGTTAAAATACCTGTTTGTTCTATGGCGGATAGTGGCTGGCTTATTATTTATTTTTCTTCCGATCAGTGGTCAGCAAAAGCACCGGTAGTAATACGAGGTTTGTAATTGTTGCAGATAATAATGTTAACGATGTAAGCCAGCCAAGGGCTTGTGTTCCACCAAAGCCGCTGAAAACAAAAATGATGAAACCGGCAATTAACACAAGTGAAGTATATATAATACTGATACCTGTTTGCCTGATGGTATGCATTACTGTTTCCCTGACATCATTGCGATAATGTGGCATTTCCTGTTTGTAATTTACCAGGAACCGTATGGTAATATCGATGGCAATGCCCAGTGCCACACTAAAAACCAATACAGTTGAAGGTTTAATGGCAATCCCCACCCAGCCCATTACCCCTGCTGTGAGTAACAGTGGGATAATATTGGGGATCAGTGAACAGATGAGTATCCTAAATGACTTAAACAAATACAACATACAAAGAGAGATCAGGAGGAATGCCCAGAAAATACTTTCCTTAAGCCCGCTGATGATGAACCTGCTTCCTTCCAGGAATGTTACACTCGTACCAGTTAGCTGAACATCATATTTAGTTGAATCAAAAAAAGTATTTGCCTTCTTTTGCAGGCTGTCAAGCATAAGCGGAAGTCTTTTACTTCCGATATCTGCCATGTTTATACTAATGCGGGTTACCTGCCGGTTACTGTCCATAAAGGCCGACATGAGTTTCTGAAATGATGCGCCTTCTCCTCCCTGGTTATTTTTGGGCGCCCGCAGGTAATCTGCTACAAAAGCACCATCAAAAGCGTTTGGCATAGAGTAATTATTACTGTCGCCGTCATAAAAACCCTGCTTGGCAAATTTGAGCCCTTCTGCCAATGATAAAGGCCTGGCCATTTCCGGCTGACTGGCTATATACTGACTGAATGAATCAATTTTTTCAAAGATGGGTAATGCCCTGCTTCCGGTGAAACCATTTTTTTTACGCGTATCAATTAATATCTCCAGTGGCATGATGCCTTTGAAATGCTGCTCAAAAAATTTTAAATCGGTATATACTTTATCCGTTTTAGGCAGGTCGTCTACAATAAATCCTTCTGAACGCAGCCTCAATATACCGGTAATTGAAAAAATGACTATCGCTATCGTCAAGGCATAAACGAATTTAGTATGCCCGAATACCCATAACTCAACACGTTTTAAGGTGGCTGCGAGCCACCTGTTTTGCAGGTATCGTGTATGTTTCTGTTTGGGAACCGGGAGGTAACTCAGGGCTGCTGGTAATAGTATCAATGAAATAATAAAAAGCGCCATGATATTGATTCCCGCAACAATCCCGAATTCTTTTAGCACCGCACTTTTAGTAAGTGCGAAAACAGCAAAGCCTATAGCGGCTGCAATATTGCAGAACAGTGTTACGATACCCATCTTCCGGACCATTTCAACCAGGGCTTCCATTTTATTGCTTCGGTGGATATAGGAAGTATGGTATTTATTCAGAAAATAAATACAGTTCGGAATCCCAATTACCACAATCAATGGAGGTATCAACGCAGTAAGCAGGGTTATCTGGAAACCAAAGAGATAAATGGTGCCTAAGCTGTAAATCACCCCAATGATAACAACAGCTAAGGAAAGAACCGTAGTGCTAAAAGACCGGAAAAAAATAAAGAGGATCACTGCTGAAAAAATAATGGATCCAAGCAGGAACCATTTCATTTCAGCTCCTATACGGGTCATCAGGTTATTCCGGATATGTGGTAACCCGCTATACCTTAATTCCAGTTTACTTTCTGCTTCAAATGCGGCGGCTGTATTTTCAATTGCAGCCACAACCGTATCCCTTCTTTTTTTATTGATTACATCGTTTTCAATACGCACCCCAACTAAATAAGCTTTAGTATCGGGATTGTACATAAGTCCTTTATAAAATGGCAAGCTGAGAAATATATCCCGGCAGCTATCCAGTTCTGACTGAGAAGTAATTGGCCGGGGGAAAATTAATTTTGTTTGAAGTTTTTCCGTACTATCGTTTTTTACCAGGTTGATGGCCGAAACAACACTCAATACATCAGAAACACCGGATATACGTTTAAGCGTATCATGAAATTTGGCTAACCGGTTAAATTGTTCCGGAGTGAACAACTTGTCTGTTTGAAATCCGATGGCCAGGAGGTTTCCATCTTCCCCAAATTTTTGCTTGAAAGCGAGGTATTCCTTATACTTTGGATTATCTATTGGAATCGATTTTGCAAATTCATAGCTCATTTTCACTTTTGATGCGTAATATCCCATTACGCCCGTCACCGCAAATAATATGATTAGAAGCGGAAGCCTGTAACGAAGAACCAGTTCACCAATTTTTTGCCACATAATTGACATTTTGAAAATATAGCTGCAAAGGAAAGCAATTTAAAGATGCCAAAACCACCTTTTGGCCTGATAGCTCAGTGTAATTTCCATAATTTCACTATATGAAGTTGGTGCTGATTTTGCTGATTGCCATTTGTTATTATCCCCTGGAAACAAATGCGCAAAATATTCAACCCATTGGGTACTGGCGGGAACACCTGCCTTTTAATAATGCAATTCAGGTTGCTGTTGATAAACAGGTTTATTGCGCAACGCCATATGGGTTTTTCACATATGATAACCAGGATGCTTCTTTTGAAAGAAAGTCTAAGATCAACGGATTAAGTGAAGTGAAGGTGAGACTGATGGAGAAAGACCCACTGGGGGAAAGGGTAATTCTCGTTTATGAAAACACGAATATTGATTTCCTGGATGGAAATAATGTAGTGAACCTCCCCGATGTATTACTAAGCAATGTAAGTGGAGACCGAACCGTCTATGGCATATACTGGCAAAATAACTTTGTTTACCTGTGCACGGGGTTGGGTATCATTGTGCTTGATGCAGACAAAAATGAAGTAAAAGATACTTACAGGCCTTCTTCCAACGGGGCGGATATCAGGGTCAATGACCTGGTGCAATTGAATGGGTTTTTATACGCAGCCACCACAGAAGGGCTTAAGGTTGCTTCATCCGGTGCGTCTAATCTGGCTGATTACAAAGCATGGCAAACAATATCTGGTAACGGGCTTAGCCCGGGTGCCATTCAGCGGCTTTCGGTTTTCAATAATACATTGTTTGTTCTTAAAAATGATTCCATCCTGATAAGACAAGGCAATAACTGGTCGGTTTTTTTTAATAATGGAATACCTGTTACCGGCCTGGACACAGACGCATCCCGTATGATGGTAGCACAATCTGCATCAGGTAAGGGGCGAATACAAATATTAAATATTAGCGGGAGCATAACAGGCGTATTGCAATCAGATGTTTTATCACTGCCCCGCCAAACTGCTTCTGAAGGTTCCGTTTTTTGGGTGGCTGATCAGAATAATGGTTTATTGCGGTTTGAGGGGAATCTAACGGAAAGAATTTTTCCCAATTCGCCCATTAGTACCGCTGCAGGAGAAATGATTTTTTATAATAAAGAACTCTGGGCAACAGCTGGCGCAGTTAACGAAAACTGGAATTATACGTTTAATCCCAATGGCATCCACAGGTATAATGGTGATCAATGGGCTGGAGTAAATTTATATGTCTATCCAATGTTGGATAGTTTGCTCGATTTTATCACCGTTGCTGCAGATGCAGTGTCGGGTAGTATATATGCCGGATCGTATGGCGGGGGTTTACTGGAAATCAAAAAAGATAATTCATTCCAAATCTATAAGCAGCAATCTGCATTACAGTCTGCCATTGGCGATCCTGGTTCTTACCGGGTAAGCGGTTTGGCAGCGGATGTAAACGGGAACCTTTGGGTTTCAAACTATGGGGCGCCTCAGAACCTGCTGGTAAAAAAGGCTGATGGCAACTGGCGGAGGTATACCATTCCTTTTTTTCATAATGAAAATGCCGTTGCACAAATCATCATAGACGAACGCAACTATAAGTGGATCATGGCGCCAAAAGGAAATGGAGTCTTTTGTTTTGATGATGGCGGCACGTTGGATAATCTTTCGGATGATCGTTGGCGCTATCTTAGACTGGGTAAGGGAAATGGAAACCTGCCTTCATCGGAAGTTTATTGTATGGCTAAAGATCTTGACGGGTTTATCTGGATAGGTACCGGTAAAGGGATTGCTGTAGTTCAGTGTGTTCAGGATATATTTTCAAGTAATGCATGTGAAGCGGTCTTGCCGGTTGTTCAACAGGACAACTTTGCCGGATTTCTCTTTGCAGATGAAGAAGTTCGTTCCATTGCAGTGGACGGAGCCAACCGGAAATGGGTTGGTACCCGAAATGGCCTTTGGCTGATCAGTGCCGACGGTCAGCAGGTGATCAGCCAGTTTACGGAAACAAATAGCCCGTTGCTGAGTAATGTGATCAATAGCATTGCGATTGATCCTTTGAGCGGGGAGGTTTTCATTTCCACATTCAATGGCATATGTTCCTACCGGGGAACAGCAACCGAAGGAACAGAAAAACACAGTGATGTTCTCGTATTCCCAAATCCTGTACCGCCTGGATATGGCGGAACCATTGCGATTCGGGGATTGGCTAATAATGCGCTGGTTAAGATCACGGAAACTGACGGAAGGCTCGTTTTTCAAACAAAAGCCCTGGGTGGCCAGGCCATTTGGAACGGCAGGAATTATAATGGGGAAAAGGCGAGTAGTGGCGTATACCTGGTGATTGCTTCAGATGAAAGCAACAGGGAACATGTGGTGACCAAAATATTTTTTGTTCGTTAAATAAGTCCGACAAGTTGATTTTACCGCAAAGCCCTCCTGCGCTTAGGCTTCGGCGGGCGAAGAAGGCGCAAAGGTTCGCAAAAAAAAAGTATATAAAAATTTAATCATGTTGCAAAAGACCCGGGGGTTGGTTATACGATCGGTGAAATACGGTGAAACAAGCCTTGTTGTAACGATGTTTACGGAGGTCTTTGGCATTCAAAGTTATATGGTAAGCGGGGTAAGAAAAGAATCAGTAAAAACCGGCATGCGTGCCAGCCAGTTTCAGCCAGCCACTTTGCTGGATATGGTTGTTTATCATAATGAAAGTCATAACCTGCAACGAATTAAAGATTGCCAGTGGGCGGTTTTATACCAGCAGATTTTCTCAGATATCCGTAAGAATTCAGTCGCGCTATTTATGGTGGAGCTGTTGCAAAAATGCCTTAAGCAACCTGATCCGCAGCCTGAACTTTTTCAATTCATGGAAGATGTTTTGAAGGAGCTTGACCAGGCAACCCCAATGGTAGCGGCAAATATCCCCATCTACTTTGCGCTTCATTTATCTCATTTTTTTGGATTCAGGATGCAGGATACATACGATGAAGAGAATATGATGCTCGACCTTCGGGAGGGGATTTTTGTGCCAGAACCGCCGGCCCATCCCCATTGGACCGGAAATCAGCTAAGCTTTACCGTTAGTCAGTTCCTTAAAGCACAGCAGCCGGACGAACTGGAGCAAATTCCAATGAATCGCGATGGTAGAAGATTATTGCTGGATACCTGCCTGCAATATTATGCACTCCATGTTTCTGATTTTGGGAGTTTGAGGTCATTGCCGGTGCTTCAGGAAGTGCTTGAATAATGTTTAACCGCAAGGAAACGAAGAAATAATCATAACAATCGTTTTGGCTTTAGGTCTATATCCAACGAAATAATGCCTGGCTTTTTCCCTTTGCTAAAACTCCCCAGGGTGTCTTCCCGTTTTAAAGCCATCGCCCCGTTCAATGTTGCCCACTGGAGCATGGTCTCCAGGGGGATATCGGGGAAGTATTTATGTAGGGTATTTATTTCTTCGGCTATACTTAATTGGTAGTTACTGCTCAGGCTGTCTGTTCCTAAAACTATGTGTTTTTTTTCGGCCAGGAACTGGTGTACAGGCGGCAGGGTGTTTTCGATATACAGATTGGCATTAGGACAGAAGCAATACACGATGTCAAGTCCGTTATCCGCAGCATATTCTTGGGCAAACACCCGGTCTTCCTCAGGCATAAATGTATTATGTATAAGTAAAATGGTTTGGCCTTTTGTGAAAAAAGGGAGTACAGAACGAAGACTTGATTTACCCGTTACCGGGAAGGGTGAAACAGTCTTTCCGAAAAAGTTGAAAAACCGGATGAAGTTCCCTTTTCCGGTTTTATACAATTCATCTTCATCCGGGGTTTCCTGGTTATGTATCGATATCACCTGGCCGGCAGTTGCTTCATTGATCATTTGGAAACTCAGCGGGCTGATGCTGTAAGGTGCGTGTGGAACCAGGTTTGAACGGAATATGTGATCAATGCCCTGAATATTTTCTTCAAGGGAGCGGAATTTTTTTAATACATCGCCATATTCATTCAGCCTTTCTGTTGCTTTTTCATCGCTGAAACTAAGTACTTCAATGAAGTTGGTCCAGGTTATCCGGCTATGCTTTTTTGTTTCAACCGTATCTGTTGTATTGGATATATCTCCCACAGCCACAATACCCGCATCATACATTTCTTTCTCGGCCAGTTGGATGGCAGCCTGAATGGCTTCCGGTTTAAAGTCCCTTTTTCCTACAACATCAAGCAGGAAATTAATAAGCCCTGTACCTGGAGGAACCTGGTTTTTGAGGTGGCTCAATTCAAGGTGGCAATGCGCATTAATGAAACCGGGGGTCAGGAGGTGGCCCGTATATTCGATATTTTCACCCGCATCCTGCCCGGGAACCAGGTCGATAATGACACCTTCGGGACTGGTAATGAGTACATAGCCGGCCGGAGCCATGCCCTTGCCGGTGAAAATCTGGTCTGCTTTGAATTTACGATGCATCATGCCGGTTTTCAATTAACTTTGCCCCCCTAAATTACATCATCTCAACCCGTTTTTAAGAGAGCGGGGTAT
>JAHEEX010000008.1:0-21257 GCA_024640465.1 Sphingobacteriales bacterium
CAATCCATCCAGGGTATATGGCCCTGGGCTTGACACCGGGAGCAACCCCATTACCAAAATTGTTGAATTATATCTTCAAAATAAATGGCATGTCATTCCCGGTTCTGGAAATGATATCGGCTCTTATTGCTATGTGGATGATGTAATTGAGGGACATCTTTTGGCGATGGAAAAAGGGAGAATCGGCGAAAGATACCTGTTTGGAGGTATCAATGCAACATTTAATGAACTTATTGATTCCATAAGCAGCATCAGTGGTGTCAGCAAAAAACTCTGGCATATTCCATTTCCTTTATTACTGTTCTATGGTAAATTGCAATTATGGTATGCAGGAGTTTCCGGGAAGCCACCGTTAATCACTCCGGAATGGGTTAAAAAATACGATTATAACTGGGCATTGGACAGTAGTAAGGCCATGAATGAATTAGGCTACCAGATAAGGCCCCTCGACGAAGGCTTGCAATTAACAATAGAATGGATAAAGAAAAACCGGCTACGTTAAAAAATACCGCATTGATTACCGGGGCAAGCCAGGGGATTGGTTACGCCATTGCAAAAGAACTGGCCAGTCGGGGATGTGATCTTTATCTTATTTCTTTACCAGGTGAAAGCCTTTCGCAAATTTCAGTTGATCTTTCATCACGTTATAATATTCAAAGTTATTTTCTGGAAATAAGCCTCGATAGTCTTGTTAATTGCCAACGGGTATATGATGATATTTACAAACGATCGATTCCAATAAATATCCTGGTAAATAATGCCGGTATTGGTTCTTCCGGAATTTTTGAACAATTCCCATTGTCATTTTATGACCGGCAAATGAAACTTAATATGGAAACGGTTGTTTTCCTGACCCACCTTTTACTACCCTCCCTGTTGCAAAAACCACAAGCGTTTATTTTAAATGTAAGCAGTCTTGGAGCCTTTTTTAACATGCCCCATAAGGAAGTTTATATTGCCACAAAATCTTTTATTCTCTCTTTTTCAAAATCCCTTCAAAACAGGTTCCGGGGATCCGGTTTACATATATCTGTTTTATGCCCGGGGCCTGTAAATACTAACCCCAGATTGCACCATGCAAATGGCAAATTATCAGGAGTGGCAAAAATGGCCGTTATGACAGCAGATGAAGTAGCGAAAATGGCCATATCTGCTCTTTTTTCGTACCGCGAAATCATAATCCCGGGGAAGCTTAACAATTTCCTCCTGGGATTCAATCGGCTGGTGCCTGCTTTTTTAAGGAATTTCCTGGTTAACAGGGAGATGAACAAACAGGCTGATTTAGGCCACGAACTTTTGCCCTAAATTATATTTATCCAAAATACTTTTTCCCAATTTTAATATATTCGCAAAGTCATGTTTTGGGGAAAATACTCATGTTTGGGGCTTTTTATTTTTTTATCAATTCAGAGCCTGCTGGCACAGGAAAATGGTGCATTGGCCGTTGTTTATTATCCATCGTCTGCAAAAATCAATTCCCATTCTAAAGACGACGGAACCTATATTTCCGCAGCTCGGCTGAGGTCTGCCAAAGCTAGCGGATCAATCAATTTATTTGTTTTAAAAAAAGAAAAAAAATTCAATCTTGCATCATTTGGTTTTCGTTTAAATACCAAATTCGCCAGCCTTTTTCACAAGAATATCAAAACCATAGAAGTTAAATCACTGGACGATCTGGTGCATAAAGCCAATAAATTAATGGAAGCAAACCCGGATAAAATGATAAAACATCTCTGGTTTGATTCACATGGAAAATATAAAAAAGGCAAATCGCTTTTTACCATCGGGTACGATACGTTAACGATTGAGAATATTCTCGATCCTGCCTTTGCCGGAAAATTAGCAGAATTAACTGCTTATTGTGATGAAAAAAGCCATATCACCATTGGTTCTTGTTACGGTGCAGCATCCTACAACAGGCCGGCTAACAAGTACCTGAATGAAAGCCCCATGAATGGTGACTCTCTCCTGTTGGCGATGGGGAAAATTTTCAGTATTTCGCCCGTGTATGGTTGCGAAAGCTGGGTTATGGTGAAACCTTTTCTTTTTGGCAGTAAATGGGGGCTTTCAGGCCACCCTCCGGATGGAAAATATATGGACGAAATTTATAAGCCGGTATGGGAAAACATGGGTTACTGGACAAAGGTCGATCCGGAAACAAGGAAACTTACACAGGTGCATACCCCATATATAAGTAGTGATGGGGATTTGAAATTTAATTCAAATGATTATCTCTCTGTACAAAAGCGCCGGGATAAAATGAACCGTAAAGTGAAAAAGCTAAAGCCGGGTAAATACAAAATGTCCTGAAATATTATTCTTTAACCCTTTGTTTAAGCGCTTCAAAAAGAATGATACCTGCCGATACGCTAACATTCAGTGAATCAAATTCGCCAGCCATCGGAATCCTGAATCTCTCGTCTGCTGCCTTCACTATATAAGCCTGAATGCCTTTGTCTTCTGCACCCATCACAATACAACAGGGAACTGAAAAATCAGTATCCTGAACTTTTTTATCTGCTTTCATTTCACTGGTATATACTGCAATTCCATTAAGGTGTAGTGTATCTATCGCTTTGAGTAAACTTGTTACACGGCAGATCTGAATCTTCTCCAACGCCCCTGCTGAGGATTTCATCGCTTCTTCATTCATTGCACCTACGCCTTTATCCGGGATTATAATGGCTTGCGCCCCGCAGCATACTGCAGTCCTGGTAATGGCACCTATATTTCTTACATCAGTAATCCCATCAAGCATCATAAAAAGTGGAGCCTGACCTGCGGATACAACATGATCAATGGTTTGCTGGAGATCGGTATACTGGACCAGTCCGCTTATGGCAATTACACCCTGGTGATTTGACCTGGTTAACCCATTTAGTTTTTCAATGGGTACCACGTTAATGGGTACCTGTAATGCCAGGGCTAATTTCCGAATTTCGGGGATTACATCACCAAGTGTATTTTTCTGAACATAAATTCTTTCCAGTTGCTTTTTATCTTTAAGGGCTTCCAGAACAGGTTGCCGGCCGATGATCATGTTTGATTCTTTTTTCATACCTGGTAGTAATTGAATAATTATTTTTTTTCAAGCCTTCGTATCCATAATTGCTGGATACCTGCCACTGATAATGAATCTGTGATCTGGTGATTCAGTACCATTTGGTATGCTTCCTTGATGGATAATTTCCGAACATGTAATTTTTCTGTTTCTTCCGGTTCTGCAGTATCCTGCACCAGACCGGTTGCAAGGTATATTAATCCAAATTCATCTGATACTGAATTGGAAAGATGGATCTCCAGTATCTTTTCCCATGAACCGGCTATGAGGCCTGTTTCTTCTTTTAATTCTCTCCTGGCGCCATCCAAAGGATCCTGGTCAAGATAACTGCCCCCTTCCGGAATTTCCCATGAAAATGCGTCTATTGTAAACCGGTATTGCCCAACCAGCCAGATATCTCCATTATCATCCATAGGAATAATGCCGATTGCAAGGTTCTTAAAGTGTACTTTTCCGTAAATGCCATTGCCTCCTGAAGGATTAATTACGCCATATTCAGTTACGGTGATCCAGGGGTTGTCGTATATTTTTTGCTCACTGGTAATCTGCCAGGGATTTTCTGATAAACTCATTTCCCGAAAATAAAAAAACCTCCCGGTTTCGGGAGGTTTTATAAATAGAATTAAATTATTTCACTTTAAAAGCTTTCCTGATCTTTTCTACATAATCCAGTTTCTCCCAGGTAAATAATTCCACATTCACTGTTTTCTCATTATCCTTGCCTTTGTTGAAAGTCTTTGATTTGAATTCATTCTTACGGCCCATATGTCCATATGCCGCAGTTTCAGCATAAATTGGATTGCGCAGTTTAAGCCTTTCTTCAATGGCATAAGGGCGCATATCGAAAAGCTTTTCAACAATTACTGCTATCTCACCGTCAGATAACTTAACATGGGATGTACCATTTGTATTGATGTATAAACCACATGGTTTTGCTACGCCAATAGCATAAGAAACCTGTACCAATACTTCATCACAAACACCGGCAGCTACCAGGTTCTTGGCAATATGCCTGGTGGCATATGCTGCGGAACGGTCAACTTTACTGGGATCTTTACCACTGAAAGCTCCTCCGCCATGTGCACCTTTCCCTCCGTAAGTGTCTACAATGATCTTTCTTCCGGTAAGTCCGGTATCACCGTGCGGGCCACCGATAACAAATTTCCCGGTTGGATTGATCAGGTACACTATTTTATCATTGAAAAGCTTCTGAATGGAAGGCTTCAATTGTTTTTTAACGCGCGGAATGATAGTCTCAATAATGTCCTTACGGATCTGAGCTAACATTTTATTGTCACTGTCAAAAGGATCATGTTGTGTAGATACCACAATTGTATCAATCCTGATTGGATTGTTATTATCATCATACTCAATGGTAACCTGGCTTTTTGCATCAGGCCGCAGGTACTTCATCTCCTTTCCGGCACGCCTTGTTTTTGAGAGTTCCTGTAATATTTTATGCGCCAGATCAAGAGCCAAAGGCATATAATTGTCTGTTTCTTTGGTGGCATAACCAAACATCATACCCTGGTCGCCCGCACCCTGCGCATTTGCCTTGGCTTCAAAACCCTGTTTTTTGATGCTGCGATCTACTCCCCTGTTAATATCTGCACTTTGTTCATGTATAGCCGAAAGAATACCGCAACTGTTTGCCTCAAACATATATTCAGCCTTGGTATAACCAATATTCCTGATTACTTCCCTTGCAATATCCTGTACATCAAGATAAGTTTTAGACTTTACTTCACCTGCTAATACTACCTGCCCGGTGGTTACCAGCGTTTCGCATGCCACTTTGCTCTGGGGGTCATAAGCCAGAAAATTATCAATAAGTGCATCGGAAATCTGGTCGGCTATTTTATCAGGATGGCCTTCTGAGACACTTTCTGAAGTAAATAAGTAAGGCATAAAATGTTTTGGTTTTGATTTTCGGGTGCAAAGATAGTATCCCGCTTAAATTTTTGAATAAATAATTCTGAGCTTCATTTTTTGAGAAGAATGGATGCCCCCTCCAAGTTTGACCCTTCCTAATGCAACCCTGTTTACACCAAAACCCAATCTGAGATCCGTATACGCTACCGTATAAGGCGAATACAGGTAAAGTGGGAAGTTTGGTGAATTTCTGGTGATCATATTCTGAATGTACCGGGTAAAATAGAATGTATATCCTGCAACAACCTGTCCGTTTAGGCCAATTACACTTTTTGCCTGTCCACCAAATGTGGAAGGTTCATATCGGCCGCCAGACAAGGCATCTGTAAGAAATGGATATTGTTTATTGGTGATCGTATCCAGAAAATCCATATAAATAACTGGTGGTGCTGTGAGGAAATTGTCAAATTCATTCGCCGCCCCTGGGACCTGAATCATGCTTAATTCAGCCAGATGTACGATCACATTGCCTTTTACAGCTTTAAAACCATCTACAGAAGGAATCCTGAGAATATTGTATGTTCCTGGTGATGCCTGGATATAAGCAATACTGTCTCCTGTGGAATTTGGTGTTAAATGGCTGGCTAATTGGGAACCAGTATAATCCCTTTGAATTTTATTGGCATTTCCACCCGGAAATGAATTTTTAAATACAAAACTCCGGTTGGTTGTATCTTTTATGCCATTCTTGATATACTTATAATATATGCGTAAATAGGTATTGGTATCACTTGGCGTAAAACTCATTAATGCATTGCCTCCAACACCGGGAGTTTCAGGAACAATGGCAAACCCCTTGAAGTATTTACGAAAAGCCGAATCGCTGCTGTATGGTTCCCCTGCGGCTGAATCTTGGGATAATAATGACTTTCCAAAAGCATCACTTAGCCTAATCCGTAGTTGTTTATTTAACGACTGGCGGAATAAATAAAGAGAATCTTTTAATATCTGTGGGGAGAATGTTTTTGAACCGAGGATTCTTGAATACCTGAAAGCAACATTTGTGTTGTAGGAGGAATCACCTTTCATCTCATTGTCCAGTTCATACACATTGATCTTTTGGCTTGCAACCGTATCACCCCAGGTTGAATTCCATTTTAAGCATAACACTACAGAATCAAGGAACAAACTATCCTTGACATTTTCGAAGAAATATTTATAAGTGGGTGGCTTTAATTCCATGTAGATGGAGGCGGCTGTTTTCCCAAACTGGGGGTCATTGGAAATGTACCCAAGTAAATGCTCAGGAGTATTTCCACTGATGTCTTTGGAAATAATTGGTAAAGCAGAATCTCCAAATGTATAATTATGGGAAACCACCGTCAGGGTGGTATCAAAGGTCAAAACGTTATCCACTGTAGGGATAAGTTCACTGCCTATATCAGTTGTCTTGATTTTTGTGCATTGCCCGAATAATAAAACAAGGGTACCGCAAACAGCAATTCCTTTCAACAATTTTTTCAAATCCACAGCGATTTTTTAGACAGGGTTAGTTATTGAATCACTTATTTGCAAGGTCGTTATACAATTGCAAATACTCTGTTAAATCAGATTCAGGGTTATAGGGAATGACCTTCTTGCCCCTGACTTTTCCAAATTCCTCCTGCAGTTTTTTATCAACCTGCTCATCACCAAAAGATATGGCATCAGCATAAGTTGCACCCCCCCTGAATAAAGCAGTATTGTTATTTTCTTTATAAGGATCGAGGTCTTTTTCTTTTATATTATTATGTATCAGTGCTTTCTTCAGAAAATCAGCCCCAAGCTTCTCTTTAAACGAATTTTGCCCCAGTGTATAAACTATCTTGCTATTTCCGAATACCGGCTCTTTCTTATAAGCTGTTTTAAGGTAAAATGGGATCAGTCCCGTCATCCATCCGCTGCAATGAATTATATCCGGAGGCCAGCCAAACTTTTTTACGGTTTCAAGGGCTCCTTTGCAAAAGAAGATGGTACGCAGCCAGTTGTCTTCAAACCACTTTTCCTGGTCGTCCTGGAAAACGAATTTCCTTTTGAACATATCCTCATTATCCAGAAAGTAAACCTGTAAACGGGCATTGGGAAGGGATGCTACTTTAATCTGAAGCGGGTAATCATCATTATCAATCGATACATTTATACCGGAAAGCCTTACCACTTCGTGTAAACGGTGACGGCGTTCATTAATGACACCAAACCGGGGCATAATACACCTTACCTCAAATCCATTGTCATTAGCCTTGATTGCGAGCTTATTGGCAATTTCTGAAAATTCGGTCAGCTCAAGGTAAGGCGACATTTCATTGGCAATGAATAAAATTCTTTTCTTTGTTACCATTTAGGTATGTGATTGAATTATTAAGGGTAAAAAAGGTGTGCAAAGGTAAGGAAATTTGTTGAAAGCCCGGTGGTATAACGATTTTGGAAAAATAGCCGTTAATATTATATTATTTTATGATACTTTTTAAGGAAGCAGCAGCCCTTTCAGGTTACCTGGAAAAGCAGCAGAAAAAGGGTGTTTCAATAGGATTTGTGCCAACAATGGGGGCTTTACACCAGGGTCATATTACCCTGGTTACCGCATCTACAGAAAATACCGGGCTTACCGTATGCAGTATTTTTGTGAACCCCACCCAGTTTAATGATCCGGCAGATTTTAAAAAGTACCCGATAACCATTGAAAAGGATCTTAAAATGCTTTCCGATGCCGGAGCCGACGTGGTTTTTTTGCCTGATGTTAAGGAGATTTACCCGGATGGTTTGGAAAAAGTAAGGACCTATTCTTTGGGCCACCTGGAAACCATACTGGAAGGGAAATACCGGCCCGGACATTTTCAGGGAGTCTGCCAGGTGGTGCACCGACTTCTCGAAATAGTATCCCCCGATATTTTGTTCATGGGACAAAAAGACTATCAGCAATGTATGGTTGTGCAACACCTTATTGACCTTTATGCAATTCCTACACGCCTTGTAAAATGTAGTACCATCAGGGAAGAATCCGGTTTGGCCATGAGTAGCAGGAATATGCGCCTATCCGATACAGAAAGGCAAAAGGCTGCTGAGATTTATCGAACGCTTCAATATGTGGAACAATCAATCCTGCCGGGAGACCTCGCTGATATCAAAGGGAAAGCCATTGACAGACTAATAAATGCGGGCTTCAGGGTCGATTATCTGGAGATTTGTGATGCAAACAATCTGAATATAATCGAAACCTGGGATGGAAAATCTCCTTTGGTTACACTAACCGCTGCATTTCTTGGGGATGTAAGGTTAATTGATAACCTCGTTATAATACATTCCTGATATCATTTCTTACTCCTTTTTTTGTACTAACTAATAAAACCGAAGACCTGATATACATACCCTTTGTTTCTAATATTCCACTGATTTATCATACTTTGTAGTATACACGTAATCCATACCTTTGTACCTTATGGAAATAGAAGTATTAAAATCAAAGATCCACAGGGCTACCATTACCGAGGCAAACCTGCATTATGTAGGCAGCCTGACACTTGACGAAAACATGATGGATGCAGCAAATCTCATCGAACATGAAAAAGTCCAGATAGTTAATGTTAATAATGGAACCAGGATTGAGACATATATAATAAAAGGGAAAAGAGACTCCGGTGTTTGTTGTTTAAATGGACCGGCTGCCAGGCAGGGCGCTGTGGGTGATGTGGTCATCATTATCTCCTATGCCACAATGTTGTTCGAAGAAGCAAAAAGCTTCAAACCCTGGGTTGTATTTCCCAAAGATGGCAATAAGCTTTAGGATGAATTAGTTCTATAATGGTTAGTTCGAGGGTATGCTATGAAAAGAATTTTTTCCACCATCTTGCAGTACACGATTTTCCTGGGACTAGGGCTATTCCTTTTATGGTGGACCACCAAGAACCTGTCGCCTGAAGAAATTCAACATTTGAAAGATGCTTTGAATGGTGCCAAATACCTGTTGGTTATTCCGGCTATGTTTTTTCTCCTGCTGGCACATTATAGCCGGGCTTTGAGATGGAAGATTTTAATGGAACCACTTGGTTTCCAGCCTTCAACCATAAATACATTTTTTGCGGTCATGCTGGGTTACTTTTTTAACCTGCTGGTACCACGTTTGGGGGAAGTAATGAAATGTACCATGCTGGCGCGCTACGAAAAAACGCCAGTTGATAAAATTATTGGTACCATGGTTGCTGAAAGGGCAATTGATGTTATTTGTCTGCTTATTGTGATCGGTGTTACAGTATTACTTCAGGTAGATATTGCAAGCGCTTTCCTGTCTGAGGAATGGCACAAATTAATAAATAAAGATCCTGGTTCAAATCGATTTTCAGGGCTTATGCTGACGGTTGGTTTAATTACGATTTTCATCTTACTTATCTTTTGGATTATGCGTCGGTTTGCGCATATTTCCATTATCGGGAAAATAAAGGGATTATTTCAGGGCATTTGGCAGGGGCTGACCAGTGTACGGTATGTCAAACGGCGGGCTGCCTTTATTTTTCATACCATTTTTATATGGTCAATGTATTTATTAAGTATCCGGATAGGATTTTTTGCAATGGAATCTGTAAGCCACCTGGGTATTAAACCTTCTTTTACGATTCTTTCTTTTGGCAGCCTGGCAATGATCATAACACAAGGTGGAATTGGTGCTTATCAACTGGTGGTGCAAAAGACACTAACTTTATACGGCATTTCGGAAGTAAATGGTTTAGCCTACGGATGGCTGTTATGGGCTGTTCAAACATTAATGGTGCTCGTAGTTGGATTGATTTGTCTCTTACTTTTACCTATTTTCAACAAACAAAAACATGAAAGCATCCGGAAAAATATCAGAGAAACTGATGTTGCGTGACGAATTGGCCAAACAAGTTCAGCGTTGGAAATTTCTTGGAAAGAAAATCGTTTTCACAAACGGATGTTTTGATATTCTTCATAAGGGGCATCTTGAGTTGTTGGCAAAGGCAGCCGAACTTGGCCATGTGCTTATCGTGGGTATTAATGCCGATGAATCTGTTCAGCGGCTAAAAGGTCATGAACGTCCTGTTAATGATGAAAAATTCCGCGCTTTTATTATGGCTTCACTAACCATAGTTGATGCTGTAAATATTTTTCCGGAAGATACTCCATTGGAACTTATACAAACTATTCTTCCTGATTTTCTGGTTAAAGGTGGTGATTATGACCCATCAACCGTAGTTGGGGCAGAAGATGTGATTAAAAATGGCGGTGAAGTTGTAATCATTCCACTTGTAAAAGGATATTCAACCAGTAACCTTATCCAGAAGATACGGGAACTTTGATGCAGGTAAGACTTAACACTAACTTGATTATAGTGTAATTATATTTACAGCAACATTTATGCAAACTGTAAAAAAAACAATCCGTAAGACAATTGAGCGGGATATCAGCTGGCTTTCATTTAATGCACGTGTTTTGCAGGAGGCGGCTGATACCAATGTCCCGCTTAAAGAAAGAATTAAATTCCTGGGTATTTTTTCCAATAACCTGGATGAATTTTTCCGTGTCAGGGTTGCTGCATTGAAAAGGATGATCAGCTTTGGCAAGAAAGCCAGAATGCACCTGGAAGAATCTCCTCAGAAAATCCTTGATTCCATTCAGCATATAGTGCTTGAACAACAAAGCGAATTTAACCGTATATGGCAAAACATATTGATGGAACTGAGGAAGGAAAAAATTTTCCTTGTCACGGAAAAAACCCTCAACCGTGAACAACAGAAATTTGTTGTAAATTTTTTTGAACAACAGGTACGTCCTTATGTGATCCCACTGATGATCGAAAGTATTGAACAGTTTCCCTATCTGCGGGAAAAATCAATCTACCTGGCAGTTGTAATGTCCAGGAAAAATTCAGCCTATAAAAGAAAATATGCTTTAATTGAAGTGCCAACCAGGGCTGTATCCAGGTTCAATATATTGCCGTCTTCAAAAGCAGGCGAACATAATATCATTTTGCTGGAAGACATCATCAGGTACAATTTGCCCAGGATTTTTTCCTTTTTTGAATATGAAACTTTTTCAGCCCACATCATTAAAGTTACAAAAGATGCTGAGTTTGATATTGATTACGATGAATCACTCTCCTATATTGATAAAATTGAAAAAGGGATCAAAAACAGGCGAAAAGGAAAGCCGGTCAGGTTTGTATATGATAAAGAGATAGACCCCGCTCTGCTGGAATACCTTATCCGCAGAACAGGGTTGACTAAAAAAGACCACATTATCCCTGGCGGGCGAATACATAATTTCAGGCACTTCATGGAATTTCCTGAATCTGTATTTAAAGAAAAGCCAAACAAAAGAAAGCCATTCGCCCATCCGGAACTGAATGATATTTTGAGGGTTACGGATAAGATTCTCGAAAAGGATATAATGCTTCATTTCCCATATCATTCATTTAATCCGATTATTGATCTACTGAGAGAAGCGGCCATCGATCCGGAAGTAACTACCATTAAAATTACAGCCTACCGTTTGGCCAGGCATTCCAAAGTAATCAATGCCATAATCAATGCCGTGCGCAATGGTAAAGATGTGACTGTTGTTCTTGAACTCCGGGCCAGGTTTGATGAAGAGAATAATATTGAATGGAAAAAAATTCTCGAAGAAGAAGGTGTAAAAGTGCTTGTGGGTGTCCCAAACTTTAAAGTCCATGCCAAAATCTGTCTGATCAGAAAAAGGATAAAAAACCGGACCATACATTATGGATTTGTAAGTACCGGCAACCTGAACGAGAAGACAGCGGAGATATATGTTGATCATTGCCTGCTGACCGCCAATCGGAATATAATGGCAGATGTGAACCGGGTCTTTAACTATTTGGAAAAACCTAAAACCGGTGGCAAATTTCTACGGCTATGTCATACTTTAATCGTTAGCCCGGTATATATGCGTCGTGAATTGATAAAAATGATCAATGATGAGATCAGGTGGGCAAAAGCGGGTAAAAAAGCTTCAATATTGTTGAAATTAAATTCTTTATCAGATGATATCCTTGTGCAGAAACTATATGAAGCAGCACTGGCCGGAGTAGAGATCAAAATGATCATCCGCGGAATTTTTTGCATGTATTCAGAAAATAAAAAATTTATAAAACCTGTCTATGCTGTTAGTATTGTTGATGAATACCTGGAACATTCCCGCGTAATGGTATTCCATAATAAAGGAAATGAAAAAGTTTTCATTTCATCTTCTGATTGGATGGTTAGAAATCTGGATCACCGGGTGGAAGTTGCCGTTGCAATCACAGATCAACATATTGCGCAGGAATTAAAAGGCATATTGGATATCCAGTTACACGATAATGTAAAAGCCCGGAAACTGGATAATGAATTAAAGAATGAATATATACAGGCAAAAGGCAGGAAAATCCGGTCCCAGGTAGAGATTTACCAATATTTACTGCAGAAAACCATTCCGGTTGCCAAAAAACAATTAACTAAAAAATAGAGTTACTGACAATTGTGGAATAATACGACATCAGTCGTTGTGTATAAATCATAATATTGCTTTAAAAAACAATCTATTTGCGACTTGCAGCCATCGATATAGGAAGTAATGCTGCCAGGTTACTGGTCAGTGAAGTTATGATCAACCAAAGCGGTTTGCCCGAATTCATCAAACTTAACCTGGTACGGGTACCGCTTAGGTTAGGGTTTGACGTTTTTGAAACCGGTGAGATCTCCAAGGAAAAAATTGGAATGATCCTGCAAACCATCAAGGCATATAAGCACTTGTTAAATGCTTATGAAGTAAAATTTATAAAAGCTTGTGCCACTTCAGCGATGCGGGATGCCAGAAATGCTGATGATATTATCAGAAAGGTAAAACTGGAAACAGGTATCGAAATTGAGGTTATCAGTGGTGATGTTGAAGCTACGTTGATTTACGAAAACCATATTGCGGAAAACATGGATAAGGACGACTCTTATCTGTATATTGATGTTGGTGGCGGCAGTACAGAACTAACTTTTTTTAGCGATGGCAAACTGGTTTTTAAACAATCGTTTAATATCGGAACCATCAGGTTGCTTAAAAATATGGTCAATGAGGCACAGTGGGAGAATATGAAAGATTTTATCAAAGCCCGTACAAAAGGTTTTAAACATGTAACAGCTATTGGCTCCGGAGGAAACATCAACAAAATATTCTCTTTATCAAAACGAAAAGAGGGTAAACCCCTGCCTTTACAATTATTACGCGATTATTATAAAGAACTCAGCAATTTTACCCTGGAGGAAAGGATGAGTGTTTATAAGCTACGGGAAGACAGAGCGGATGTTATTGTGCCCGCATTACTTATCTATATAAACGTTATGAGATGGGTGGATTGTGATGAGATCTATGTTCCGAAAATTGGCCTTGCGGATGGCTTGATCCATCATTTATATGATGAAGTGATGCAGTTTTAATTTTTCACCTTTGTTTTCCTATTTTCGTTAGTAGCTGATTCAGGCGTTTGCTGAAATCATTTTTATGTTTAATCGGTTCAATTAATTCATCATGAGTGTCAATAAGGATATAAAGAGAATTACCACCCATACATTACTTAAAATGAAAGAAACGGGTGAAAAGATTTCCATGTTAACGGCTTATGATTTTTCCTTTGGCCGGATCATTGATGAAGCGGGTATTGATATTATCCTTGTAGGTGATTCTGCAAGTAATGTTATGGCTGGCCACGAAACAACCCTGCCTATCACTCTGGACCAGATGATTTATCATGCCCAGTCTGTTGTCAGGGGTGTTAAACGATGCCTTATTGTTGTAGATCTGCCTTTTGGTTCTTACCAGGGGAACTCAAAAGAAGCATTGGCCTCTGCTATCAGAATTATGAAAGAAACAGGAGGACATGCCATTAAAATGGAAGGAGGTGAAGAAATAACTGAAGGAATAAAACGAATTATTTCCGCTGGTGTTCCGGTCATGGGGCACCTCGGCCTGACTCCTCAAAGCATATATAAATTCGGAACATACCAGGTAAGGGCAAAGGAAGAAGCGGAAGCCGATAAACTTAAAAAAGACGCACTGATTCTTCAAGAAGCGGGATGCTTTGCCCTTGTTTTGGAAAAGATTCCTGCGGAACTGGCAAAAGAAGTATCAGAAAGCCTTTCTATTCCAACCATCGGAATTGGTGCCGGCAATTTTTGTGATGGACAGGTGTTGGTCATGCATGATATGCTGGGTATCAACCATGAATTTAAACCCAGGTTTCTCCGGCAATACCTGAACTTGTATGAAGAAGTTTCAACTGCAGTAAAACAGTATATTTCAGACGTTAAAAGCGGGGATTTTCCCAGCGAAAAAGAACAATATTGAAAAATACTTTTTGGTTTACATTTTTTAGTGCTACTCCCGGTTGGTTTGCGCCTTAAACCTGCTTGAATTAATCCCTTTTTAAGCTGTTTTTTTGTATAATATCTGAAAATAATCCAGTTTTAATAAAATACCATTCCTTTTTTTGAGTTTTATTTGTTGATGATCAGTTGGTGTAATAAATACATAAAAAAATGATGAAGAGACGAGCATTCGTCAAACTGGGTATATTAAGTGCCGGCGCTATGACTTTGCCATTGCTGCATTGCCGTTCAAATGACCAATACAATATTTTACTGCATCAACCAACCTTCCTTTCCCAAATTTGTGATGAGAAAGCCCTGAGGGAAATTGGGCTTGAATATCGAAAATTAAAACCCGGAGAAGAAAACGCATCCAAATTAATTGATCTTTTAACGCGGGGCGCAAGTGGTAAAAAATTAGACAGTAAATCTTCAGATAAGGAAGTGGAAACATTCATAAAAAATGAAATCCATACTGATTTTGACAGAAATGATATAATAGCAGTAAAAGGTTGGGTTTTATCCTTTACTGAAGCAAGACAATGCGCATTATTTTCACATACGCCTTTATAAATTATTTTACATGCATATTGATGCAAGAACATTGAATAACGGATCATTGATTGAAGGCGATGTTTGTATTGTTGGTGCCGGAGCCTCCGGAATCTCCATTGCACTTGAATGGCTAAATTCTCCATATAAAGTGATCCTTTTGGAAGGAGGCGGGTTTTCTTATGAGGATGAGACACAAGAATTATTCCGTGGTAAAACAACCGGGCAGCCTTACTATCCGCTTAAATCGAGCAGGCTTCACTATTTTGGTGGCACAACCGGTCACTGGGGTGGAATGTGCTCAACAATGGATGAAATTGATTTCAGGAAAAGAGACTGGGTAGAAAACAGTGGCTGGCCTATCCAGCGATCTGACCTGGATCCATTTTACAAAAGGGCACATCCCATACTTGAACTGGGCCCATATGAATACAGTCTCGATTACTGGTTAAAACAAGACGAGTCATTAATCCCTCTGCCTCTTGACAAAAACGTCGTTTATAGTAAAATGTGGCAGTTTAGCCCCCCTACCCGTTTTGGCAAGACCTATAAAGATGTCATCGTAAATGCGCCAAATCTGACTTTATATACCTATGCCAATGTTGTCGACATAAAAGCTTTTGAACATTTAAAGTCGGTTCAGGAAGTAACAGTTAAAAATCACGCAGGAAAAACACATACCGTTCGGGCAAAGTATTTCATACTTGCCTGTAATGGCATACAGAATCCCCGTTTACTTTTGGCATCGAACCAACAATTCCCCAACGGATTAGGAAACGAAAATGATGTTGTGGGCCGTTACTTTATGGAGCACCTGGAAATTAAGTCGGCTGAACTATGGCTGGAGGATGCTAAAAAAATGAACCTGTATGCATGGACCGGTAAGCCTCGTGCAGAACTGGCTATAGCTCCTTCAATTCAGGAAAAATTCAGGATGCTTAACGGCACAGCTTCTTTATCACCACTCAATATTGCCAATAAAATTAAACCTGCCATTGAAACCTGGTCAAATCAGGATCCAAGAGCCAGTGGAGAACAATTACATAGTGCACATGATAAAGTAGATGAAAAGAAATGGCTTTTACGACTTACTACTGATCTGTATAAGAGTTATGAACTGTTCACCCGTATTGAACAATTTCCCAATCCTGATTGCAGGATTACCCTTGATACTGAAAAAGATGCATTAGGCGTTCCCAGGGCAAAACTCCATTGGCAACTTGGTGAATTAGAGAAAAGAAGCATCCGGAATTTATACCAGATTATCGGCCAACAGGTAGGCCTAGCCGGAATTGGTCGTGTAAGACTGATGGAATATCTCCAGGATGAAACCGATAAGAGTTGGCCTTCTTTTACCGGTGGAGGTTGGCACCATATGGGCGCAACCAGAATGCATGATGATCCCAAAAAAGGGGTAGTCGATTCAAACTGCAGGGTCCATAGTATGGAAAATCTATTTATTGCAGGTGATTCCTGCTTTACAACCGGTGGTGCAGTAAACCCAACACTGAGTATTGTGGCGCTGTCTCTTCGTTTATCAGATCATATAAAAGAAATAATGAAATCATAGTCTGAATCTATATTTTTCAGACTATGATTTCATTTTCCTTTGAATGAAATAGAAAGGATATTTTATTTCTTCACCCTGTTAATGTCTGCATTTAAGATATCGTAGAGTTTGAGCTCATCGTTCTGCGATTTCATTTTAAGGTAAAGACTAACGCAATCTGTTGGGGCGTTGATTTTGTTTACCACTTCTACTTTATCAAAGAAAAACGACTTAAGGTGTTTGTTTTCGGTAACCAAAAGTTGGCTTGCAGTTTTATAATCTGCTGTAAGGTCGCCATAATTTGTTCTCTCTGAAAACAGTGCTACATTTTCAAATTCATTATTGTTGTTCTTTAAGGTAAGAACCTGGCATGCACAAACCCTGGCAGTGTTTGGCTGATTTTTTACTTTGTCCATTAATGTCTCTGCATTGAAATTGCTGCCAGACATAAAACTGAGTGTTGACCTGATATATGCTTTCAGGTTTAACTGTACGGGGTTGGCTGATTCTTCATTTGCAAATGAGTTGCTAACTAACATGCTCATACAAACGATGGCCAACAGGGTGCGGATTGAAGTTTTCATTTCTTTTTTTTTATCAAGTTTTCAATTTGTCGGTTTTCATAAGACAAGAGGAACTTGATAAACAGCAGGTACGGTTGAAAATCAAAAATCGGCGCTCAGAGGATTGGAGATAAGTATTATAGGTGCAGGCATAAAAAAAACCTGCCTTGCAGGTTCTTCATGAGGGGATATTGGATATAAAACGCAGGCTGGTTGATATTATTTTAATGGTGGCTGATTTTTTTCAAATAAATTTGCATTTTATTGATTAACCATTGATATTCAACAGCAAATAATTTTAATGATCATGGATATTTTAACCAAATTAAATATTGAATCTTTCAATCAGGGCATTTCTACAGGCAGGCATTGGCTGGGATCTACAGGGGAACATATTCACTCCTATTCTCCCGTAGACGGGCAGCTAATTGCATCTGTAATTAGTTGTGATAAAGATGGTTATGAAGCCGTTGTCGCAAAAGCTCAGGAAGCATTCCTGGAGTGGCGCAAATGGCCAGCCCCTAAAAGAGGCGAAGTGGTACGCCAGGTTGGTGATAAACTCCGGGAAAATAAAGATGCTTTAGGCAGTTTGGTTTCTTTTGAAATGGGAAAAAGTTTACAGGAAGGCCTGGGCGAGGTCCAGGAAATGATCGATATCTGTGATTTTGCAGTTGGACTTTCGCGTCAGTTGTACGGCTTAACCATGCATAGTGAAAGACCGGGTCACCGGATGTATGAACAATGGCACCCTTTAGGGATAACAGGGATTATTTCTGCATTTAATTTCCCGGTGGCTGTTTGGAGCTGGAATGCCATGCTGGCATTGGTTTGCGGTGATGTTTGCATTTGGAAGCCTTCAGAAAAAGTACCTCTTTGCGGTATAGCCTGCCAGAAAATTATCACAGAAGTGTTTATAGAAAACCAGGTACCCGATGGCGTTAGTAACCTTGTAATAGGCGGAAGGGAATTGGGTGAGTGGATGTCAAAGGATAACAGGATTCCTCTGATATCTGCTACAGGCTCAACTCGGATGGGTAAAGCCGTTGGCGCAGCTGTTGGAGAAAGACTGGGTCGCAGTTTACTGGAACTGGGTGGGAACAATGCCATCATTATTTCGGGTGATGCAGATCTGGATATTGCCCTTATTGGAGCAGTATTTGGGGCAGTAGGTACTGCAGGCCAGCGTTGTACAAGCACCAGGAGGCTGATCATACATGAATCTGTATATGATACTATTAAGAACAAACTGGTTAATGCTTATAATCAGCTGAGGATTGGCAACCCGCTTGATCAACATAATCATGTAGGACCTTTGATTGATAAAGATGCGGTAAAAATGTATTTGGATGCTACCGTAGTATGCAAAAAAGAAGGGGGAAACTTTATTGTTGAACCAGGCGTTTTGGAAGGAATCGGATTTGAAAGCGGCTGTTATGTAAAGCCATGTATAGCAGAGGTTGAACCTCATTTTAGCATCGTGCATCATGAAACTTTTGCCCCAATTCTATATATTATGAAATATCGGGATATAGAAGAAGCTATCTCTATTCAAAACAATGTACCTCAGGGGCTATCTTCTTCTATCATGACCCTGAACTTCAGGGAGGCAGAATTGTTCTTATCTGCTGAGGGAAGTGATTGTGGCATTGCAAATGTGAATATTGGCACCAGCGGGGCTGAAATTGGCGGGGCTTTTGGAGGTGAAAAAGAAACCGGTGGCGGCAGGGAAAGCGGCAGTGATTCCTGGAAAGCCTATATGCGCCGGCAAACCAATACGTTAAACTATTCCCGTAATCTTCCTTTGGCCCAGGGGATAAAGTTTGATTTCTAAACTTATGCAAAAAAGGATGATTGGTTCGTTATCTATGTTCATTGTGCTTAAATTGCCTTTTAATCTCTAATATTCCATTCAATAATGATGAAAAAAATCAATCTTTTTTTTACCCTGTTAACACTTGCAATATTCAATTCAGGGTCTGTTTTGGGCCAAACGGCTGTTAAAGAAATTCCTAAAGGCTGGCATATGCTTGATTACCAAAAGGACGGTTTTTATGGCATTGGTGTGGAAAAAGCCTATTTAAGCTTATTAAAGGATAAAAAACCTAAACAAACCGTAGTTGTTGCCGTAATTGATTCTGGTGTTGATACAACCCACGAAGATCTAAAGCCTGTTTTATGGAAAAATCCGAAGGAAATTCCAGGAAATGGCATTGATGACGATAAAAACGGATACATTGATGACATTTATGGATGGAATTTCCTGGGCAATAAAGATGGCCGAAATGTTACAAAAGATAGTTATGAAGCCGCACGTGTATATTATAAATACAAGAAAAAATATGGCATTTCAACACTGGATGAATCGAAATTGACTCCTGATGAAAAAGAAGAACTGAAGATTTACAGGAAAGCTAAGGACCAAATTGAAAGCCAGGCTAAAGAAGCCTCCATGTATGTATTGTTCCTCAGAAATATTGTGGAAAAATTACCCGAAGCAGATAGTGTGTTGAAGAAAGGAATGGGTAAAGAAACATATACAGGAGATGACTTGATGAAATTTAAACCAGCCAGTGCTGATGAGTCAAAAGCCAAGAATACGCTCATGGGACTCTTCCAGCAAACACAGCAGATGGATAACTCCAACAAAGTGCTAATTGAAGGGATCACAGAGTTTTATAATGGGGAAAAATCTAAAATTGAAGCTGCAGAAAAAGAGCCGGAAAATTACAGGGGGAATATTGTGCAGGATAATTATGATGATATAAACGATCGTTTTTATGGTAATAATGATGTAATGGCTACCACTCCCATGCACGGTACACATGTATCAGGTATCATTGGCGCTGTCAGGGGCAACAACATTGGTATGAATGGTGTTGCTGATAATGTTAAGATCATGATGATACGCGCTGTGCCTGATGGAGATGAGCATGATAAAGATATTGCCAATGCTATCCGATACGCTGTGGATAATGGTGCATGGGTGATCAATATGAGTTTTGGTAAAAGCTTTTCACCCGAAAAAAAGTGGGTGGATGATGCGGTAAAATATGCAGAATCCAAAGGTGTATTGCTTGTACATGCAGCAGGAAATGATGGTAAAAATATTGATGAAACCGATAATTTCCCGAATGTCCGTTATGGCGATAACCCGGCAACAAAAGCATCCAACTGGATCACCGTTGGTGCAAGCGGACCAAGCTCTAAAGACCTGGCTGCTTCATTTTCCAATTATGGCAAGGATGTGGATGTGTTTTCCCCAGGTGTGGAAATATATTCAACTTTACCTGGTGGTAACGAATATGGGAACCAACAGGGAACAAGTATGGCAAGTCCTGTAACAGCCGGAATTGCTGCACTGATCCTCTCCTATTATCCCGAATTGTCTGCCAGGCAGGTTAAGTCAGTCATTGAAAAATCTGTTTCCCCTATTTCAACATTTAAGGTTATAAAACCAGGTTCTGAGGATGAAGTAAAACTGAGTGATATTTCAAAAACGGGTGGTGTGGTTAATGCATATGAAGCCATTAAACTGGCTGGTACAATTAAAGGTGAACGTAATCCTCCCAAAACCTTACCAAAAACTAGTCTTAAAAAGACCAAGAAAGGGTAAAAACTTTTTAGCTTTAAAGCGCCGCTTGCGGCGCTTTTTTTATTTACTTTTAGAAAAACAAGACATGTCCAGACCAGCCAATGATCAATACCCGCCTTTTTATGAGACCTATGTTAAACTCGTGCCGGAAGAAAATATTCTGTCTGCGCTGAGTTACTCCATGCAGCAATTAAAACAGGACCTCTCAATGATAGGCATTCAGAAAGCGGATTATGCCTATGCACCAGAGAAATGGACAGTAAAACAATTACTCCAGCATGCCATTGATGCGGAAAGAATTTTCGCTTACCGGGCACTTTGTATTTCCAGGGGGGAGCAACAATCCTTACCCGGATTTGACGAAAATGCCTATGCTGTAATTGCGAATGCCCAAAGCCGGCATTTAAAGGACCTGAAAGAAGAAATGTTAACGGTGAGATTATCAACTATCCAATTATACCAGGGATTTGACTCAGCAATGTTTAAAAAAACCGGTTTGGCAAACCAAAAATTAATTTCCGTTTTGGCCCTGGGATATATCATTATAGGGCATTGGCGCCATCATGCGGGTGTTCTTCAAACTAAATATGGGATTGGAGAGTAGTTGATTTTATTGTTACATGAGTTAAAAGGTAAAAAGCCAGAAAAGCTTTACAATTTTGAA
>JAHEEX010000008.1:21267-39465 GCA_024640465.1 Sphingobacteriales bacterium
CTTATAAAAAAGAGCCAACCCATTTAATGGATTGGCTCTTCTTATGTAAAATGAAGAATTATTTGTTGGTAACAAAAGCACTTTTCTGAATCATATCGTTTACAATATTTACTGTTTCATTTACGTAAATATCTTTGCTGAGTAATTTTCCCCACTGCTTCCTTCTTTCAAGCTTATCAGTATCTGATTCAATTCTTTTCAGGTCCTGTGGAAGAAAATTAATGGTTAATTCCTGCTGCTTTTTTCTCAACTCTTCTAATTGTTTCGAATTTTCCTGCATTTTCTTTTCTTCGTCCTGGTACTTTTTAAGGTTAAGTGTAACCTCTTTGTCATTGGCTTGTTCCATCAGTTTTTGATTATCCAGAACAGCGTTAAATGAAGGGTTGGCTTTAATTCTTTGAATACTGGCGTTTTGAATAGTATTCAGATCATATTGTTGCAGATTGTAGGGCGTATAATTTGCTTTTTGAATCTCGTCCCATGGCAAAGCATCTGGATTATCTTTTTCCCTGTATTTGAGGTATTCATAAGGGTCTGGTATAACAATATTTGGTGTCACCCCTTTTAATTGTGTTGATCCACCATTGATTCTGTAAAACTTTTGAAGGGTTAGTTTTATAGTGCCAAGGTCACTTGAACCAGAATTTTGGTTAATGGAAACTTCTTTTTCAAGACCAATATTTCTTTGAACGGTTCCTTTTCCATAAGTTGATGTACTGCCTACAATTATACCCCGGTTATAATCCTGAATGGCAGCTGCAAATATCTCTGATGCAGATGCGCTGAATTCATTTACCATAACTGCTAATGGTCCATCATATAGAACGGATTTATCCCTGTCGCGCAGTATATTAGGGGTTCCTTCCCTGTCTTTAACCTGCACAATTGGCCCGTCAGGAATAAAAAACCCGGCAATTTGAACTACATCATACAGAGATCCTCCTCCATTATTTCTCAGGTCCATGATGATGCCGTCTACCTGTTGCTCTTTTAATTTCATGATTTCCTTGGCAACATCCTGGGCGCTCCTGGCTCCATTGGGCCTTTCCCAGTCTGCATAAAACTCAGGCAGGTAAATAAATCCAATTTTTTTGTCACCCTGGTTTATTACAACACTACGGGCATACGTGTCATCCAGGATTATTTCATCACGGATAAGATTTACAACTTTTATGGAACCGTCAGATTTTTTGATAGTAAGACTAACCTCTGTTCCTTTTTTCCCACGAATTAATTTAACGGCTTCTTCAACTTCATATCCGCTCAGGTCTACGGGTTCTTCAGAACCCTGGCCAACCTTCATTACCTGGTCTCCAACTTGTATTTGCCCGGATTTAAAAGCAGGCATGCCGGCAACTATTGTAGCAATTTTGATTCCGCCTTCTTCTTCTCTGAGTGATGCTCCAATGCCAAAAAAGCGACCGCTCATTTGTTCATCGAAAGACCTTTTTTCCAGTGGGGGGAAAAATGTTGTATGCGGATCCATTGAACTGGTTATTGTATTTACCAGCATATTGAACCTGTCTTCTTCTTTGAATTTCGTATTCATTCGCAGAAAATTCCTTTCCATTATTGTGGAAACTTTCTGCCTCGATTCTTTTTCCAGATCGGCATCAGATTTTATAACAAAGCCTTCTGTTTTCTTATTTTGTTCTTTCTGATCAAGAAGATCATCATACCTCTCCATGCTCATATATTTGAGCCTTTTGCGCCAGGATTCTTTTCTAGCCGCTTCATTAGCAGGATAATCAAGTTTTTCAGCGTCAATTATAACTTTTTCGTCCAGTGTATAATTGAAAGGTTCCTTAAGGATATCTTTATAATATGCACTTGCTTCTTTAATACGTTTCTGATATATCTGGTCTGCAGCATAAAAAAACTGTATTGGCGCACCATGTAATTCATCATCAATACGAGTCTCATATTTTTTTAGTTCCCTGATATCACTCTGCAATAGAATGTTCTTTTCCGGATCCAAAGAAGCCAAATATTTTTTGAAAATGTCTTTTGAAAAAACGTCGTCAATTTTTTTAGGGCTGAAATGGGCATCTTCCAGAATTTCAGCAACCTCCTGAAAAATCCGCTGGTATTTATTATCCGGGGGGGCATTAAATCCTGAAGAATTAAATGCAATCAAAACACCGGCAAATAACAAAATCAACAGAAAAGGGATCGTCTTTTTGCTCATCATCATATTTAATAGTTTAGAAGAGGCCATGACCAAAATTAACGGTTTTTTGATCGCATTGTTGTTGTAAGAAATCCTATTTAGCGAAGGTTTTGTTAAGAGGGACGAACGGCGAAGGCCTAAAAAAAACTCCCGGAGTTCCCGGGAGTTTTTTGAAGGGAGAGCGAGGGGTCTCGAACCCCCGACCCTCAGAACCACAATCTGATGCTCTAACCAACTGAGCTACGCCCTCCATCTTCCCATTTTCAGGGAGTGGGCAAAATTAATTAAAGTTGGGTGTATTACAAAAATCAGATTTTTTTACACCCTTTCTATGCTGTTTATTTGTATCTCAATCGTTTAAATGAACTGGTGGTTATTATCTATTCCGATTATTTCCGGTTTTATAGGCTGGGTTACTAACTGGGTGGCCATTAAAATGCTTTTCCATCCGCGAAACCCGATTAAAGTGCTGGGAATGACCTTTCATGGCATTTTTCCAAAACGTCAAATACAATTTGCTGAAAAATTAGGCAAACTCGTCAGCGAAGAACTCCTTTCTTTTTCTGAAATAGAACAAAAAATCATCAATCCCGGCAACTTAAAGAAAATGATGCCGTTGGTTGAAGAGCATGTGGATAATTTCCTGCGCCATAAATTAAAAGATGTCTTTCCAGTAATATCCATGTTTATAGGAGATAAGACGATAAATGAACTCAAGGGCTTTTTCATGATCGAGCTGGAAGCCTTATTTCCCATCCTGATGCAGCGATATATGAAGAATCTTCAGGAAGAATTGGACCTTGAGAAGATTGTTTTTGAAAAAGTATCTGCTTTTTCCAGTGATAAACTGGAAGAAATCTTAATGAGTATCATGTCAAAAGAATTTCGTTTTGTTGAAATCATTGGTGGGGTACTTGGATTTCTAATTGGTTTATTGCAAATTGGTATTACCCTTTTGACCCTATAATTAAACCTCCAGGTTGCGGTTTAATCTCAATTTTAACCCTTCTCTATTATTTTTTCTGCTTAATTAAACACTTTTTCCATTTATGGTGTTTAAACACCACTGGTCTATAAATAAACATGAGCCCGAAGGTTTTAACAGCAATTTCGCATCCAAATCCAAATTATTAATGATGAGAAAGGTCTTTTTTCTGGTTTTTACCCTCTGTTCACTTGCCGGCTTCGCTCAAATACCGTCCGGGGCTGGAAACAGAGGCGCCGGGGGTACCCAGAATATGAATATGGGTCGTTTTTATGGACGTGTTATGGATAAAAACACAAATCGTGGTGTAGATGCCGCTTCTGTCCAATTAATTCAGAATAAGTTTGATACAGTTACCAAAAAGAGAAAGGACGTAGTCATTTCCGGCCAGTTAACTAAAGCGAATGGAGATTTCAGCCTGGAAGGCCTGCCAATTATGGGTCAATTCAAATTGAAAATTTCTGCTATGGGTTATGCTGCTTATGAACAACCCGTGAAGTTTGATATTAATATGAATGGAGGCGACATGAGCCAGATGATGAATAAAGTTGATAAAGACCTGGGTAACATAAAATTAGATATAGATTCAAAGCAATTACAAGAAATAAAAATTACAGGCACAAAGCCTTTTATGCAAATGGGTGTTGACCGAAGGATCTTCAATGTCGACAAAAGCCTGGTATCTACCGGCCAAACCGCAACTGAACTCATGCGCAATATACCCGGGGTCGATGTGGACATTGATGGAAATGTTAGTTTACGCAATGCGGCCCCAACTATATTTGTAGATGGCAGACCTACTACCCTAACGCTCGACCAGATTCCTGCAGATGCCATTCAAAGTGTTGAATTAATAACCAATCCTTCTGCGAAATTTGATGCATCAGGTGGTATGGCTGGAATACTCAATATCGTCTTAAAGAAAAACCGGAAAGCCGGTTACAATGGCAACCTGAGAGCGGGTATAGATTCCCGCGCCATGATTAATCTTGGGGGAGATATAAATGTAAAACAGGATAAGATAAATCTTTTCGCCAGTGGAATGATCAACCAGCGAAAGTCAATCGGAGAAGGCACTTCTACAAGGCAGGAACTTTATACAACGCCGAATATCATCTTTAATCAGTTGAGCAACCCATTAAGCAAAGGTTACTTTGCCTTTGGACGATTAGGCATGGATTATTTTATCAATAACAGGAATACCATAACCATTTCCGGGAATTTTGTGCGGGGTCAATTTGATAATTCAGACCTGCTAAAAATTAAAACGGATTCCATCTATAATAGCCTTATTAAATCAGATTATTCTGAAAGAAGCACATCCAGCGCTTTTAGTTTCCAGAATATGGGTACAGCTATAGGGTACAAAAAGCTTTTCAAAAAAGCCGGTATGGAGCTTACTTCTGATTTTAACTTTAATTATAGCAAGAACAATAGTGATGGTGCATTCAACACACAGTATTATGACCCAAATGAAAATCCCAAAGGGATACCCATTCAACAAAAACAGGACGGTCAGGGAAATAATAAATTCTACACATTACAGGTAGACTTTGTAAATCCGTTGACAGAAAAGTCCAAAATGGAATTGGGTGTACGTGGAGCGATCCGGGATGTTCGAAGTGAAAACCTGAATTATATTTATAATCCGTCATTAGATGAATTTATTCCCATTGCAGCCATTAACGCCAATTATAAATATCTCGACCGGGTTTTAGCGGCCTATGGTACCTATTCAAATGTGATAGGAAAGAAATTCACTTACCAGGTAGGTTTGAGGGTTGAGAGCTCAAAATATGAAGGCACTCTACTTACAAATGATTCCAGTTTTGAAAACTCATTTCCGTTTAGTGTTTTTCCAAGTGTTTTCATGACCTATAAATTATCGGAAACAGAGGACCTGCAATTTAGCTATTCCAGGAGGATCAACAGGCCTAATTTCTTCCAGTTACTTCCTTTTGTTGATTACACCGATTCTTTGAATATCAATAGAGGTAATCCTGCACTCGTACCTGAATTTACCAATTCAATGGAACTGGGATATCAGAAAAGTTTCAAGAAGGGCCATAATTTACTTATTTCCGGATATTATAAAATGACGGATAACCTTATCACCCGCTACCAGATTTTAGAACCTAGTTCCATTCCTGGCCGTGATGTAATCATAAATACCTATATAAATGCCAATAACAGTCGTGCTTTTGGTGTTGAACTTACTTCAAAAAATCCTCTTGCAAAATGGCTTGAAGTGACCACTAACATTAATATATATAATTCTAAGATCAATGCAGATAATGTATCCGGTCTGGAAAACTTTGATGATATCACCACTTTTTTTGGTAAAATGAATGCCAGTTTCAAATTGCCAAAAGATTTCAGTATTCAGCTGAGCGGTGATTACAGAGGGAAGTCGATTCTGCCGCAAGGTGGTGGTGGCGGTGGTGGAAGAGGCGGTGGAATGGGTGGTGGCCCCGGTGGTGGCGGTGGAATGGGTGGATTTACGCAAACTACAGCGCAGGGGTATAACAACCCAACATACGGTGTGGATATTGCCATTAGAAAAGATTTTATGAAAGAGAAAAGAGCATCTCTTACACTCAGTGTGAATGATATTTTTAAAACCAGGGTAAGCAGCCAATTCTCAGAATCAGAATACTTTATTCAGGATGCTGTACGTAGAAGAGACTGGCAGGTATTCAGGTTGAATTTCAACTGGAGATTTGGCAAGTTTGACGTTTCCCTTTTCAAAAGAAAAAATGTTCGGAGTGGCGCGGAAGGAATGCAGGAAGGTATGAATATGCAACAGTAAAATAAATATACTTATGAAAAAACCCGTTTTTGCCACGGGTTTTTTTATGCTTTAATGCCAAATGCTTTTGACCAATAATAAAACGAAAGAGATTTGAAAATCAGGTTTTGATTTTGTTCCTTAAAGGTAAAACATCGTTCATATTTTTCAGTAATGTTCCTGGAAAAGATACCAGGAAAATTTTCATGCAGTTCTGAGAGAATTTTACGGATGGCAGGATCGGGCCTTAAAAAAAGATTATCCTCCGGCCCCGGGAAACCTAATTTGTTTTTGCGACTGGAAATCTTTTCCGGTAGGATGTCATTCAGACCATCCCTCAATATTGATTTGTTAACACCATTCCTGATCTTAAAGTTGTCCGGTAAATTAAGAACAAATTCTACCAGGGTATGATCGAGGAAAGGTAGTCTTGATTCAATGGAATGCATCATTGAGTTTCTGTCTTCAGAATGTAACTGATGCGGTAAACTGTAATGTGCCAGGGCTTTTCTGGTTAATTCCTGTATGCCTTTTATTCCACCCGGAAGTAGTAATGGGTATGGATTTTGATTAGATGAATGTTCTTCAAACCATTTTTCATTCATCCATATCGGCCTAAAGTAGCTATTGTTGAATTTCTTCATCGCATTGCGTCCGGAATTCATAAACATGTTGGACCCAAAATTTGAAATAAATTTAAAAGGATGGAGATCTTTAAATCTGGCTATTTCAAGCGCTTCCCGGGTAAAAGAAATTATTTTCAGTTTATGTAAAATCTGATTTAAATATATCGCATTAAATTCGTCATACCCTGCAAGGTATTCATCTGCGCCTTGACCGTCCAGCATTACTTTAAGACCTAGTTCACCCGCCTTCTCAAAAACCTTATACTCAGAAAAAAAACTTCCACTGGTTATAGGCTGATCCTGGTGGTAACATATTTTTTCGAAAAGTCTGTTTTGCATTATTTCCCGGATGTCGGGAAAAACTTTATTTCCCGGATAACCTATATCTTTAGTGACATAGTCAATATACTCTATTTCATTAATGGCCTTCTCCTCAAAACAGCTGGAGACCGTCCGTAATGGATTTGAACCAGGAAATTGATGCTTATAACTGTAAACAATCGAAGAACTATCAAGTCCACCGGAAAGACAGGAGCCAACTTCTACATCAGATCGGACATGCATTGAAATACTGCGGTCAAAAAGTTCCCGGAAATGTTTACATGCTTCCGGGTAAGTAATATCCGAATAATTTTCTTCCAGATGTAGCTTGTACCAATTTTCTAATTCAAATTGATGTTTTGTAAGATCATAAATTAAATTTTGGCCTGGCGCCAGAAATTTCACATGCTGGAAAAACGATTTTTCTTCCCCCTGTATACTGCTGTGATATAAAAAATGGAAGGCGGCCTGGTGATTCAAGTATGGTTCAAAAGAAGGGATTGCCGTAAATTGCTTAATCTCGGATGCTATACAGAAATATTCTTTTGAATTAAAATAACAAAATGGTTTTATGCCAAATCTGTCCCTGCTGCAAAAAAGGATTTTTTTGTTTGCATCAAAGATGGCAAATGACCACATGCCAAAAAAATACTTTAAACATGCTTTTCCCCATTTCCTGTAAGCCGCTAAAATTACTTCGGTATCTGAATGCGTGTGAAATATAAAACCCTCATCAGAAAGTTGTTTCCTTAATTCGATATAATTGTAAATTTCACCATTATATGTAATGGTTAATCCATCATATTCCATTGGCTGTGTAGCTGCATTGGTCAGGTCAATGATCTTAAGCCTGCGGTGCCCCATTGCCAAATTCATTTGGTGGAAATAGCCCTCACCATCAGGACCGCGATGAACAACAAGGTTGTTCATTTTTCTAATTAGTGATTCTGATACAGGTTGATTTGTTTTTTGGACTATAACACTTATACCACACATGCGATTATTGATCAGAGTTTTATTTTCAGAATGCTAATTGTGGTTGGGTCTGTAAACAAGTTTAAAGTGTATGGATTGAAAAGGTTATATTAATTATTTGAAAAAATAGCCCTTACTTATAAGAATTTTGAATATACAAATTTTTGCATTTGTTTGTTTGAATTACCTCATAATAAAGCTGGAATGTACGTTATAGGTTATTTTTACCCACCAGCATTGGGACAAATGTAAATTGATCAAATTTTTCTTCCTGCAAATTACCATTGGTTAGTTTTGTGATCCTCATCATCCTTTGGGAAGCCCCTTCATCTACCGGAATTACCATGACACCACCAATTTTCAATTGAGCAATCAGTTTCTCCGGAATATTTGGCGCCGCCGCAGTAACGATTATTTTATCAAAGGGCCCATAAGTTGGCAGACCCTCGAAACCATCACCATAAAAAAAACGGATATTCGGGTAAGACTTCAGGAAACCAAATTGTTTATTCTGATCGAACAACTTTTTTTGCCGCTCTATAGTATAAACCTGGGCTTTCGTCTCAGCCAGGACACAGGCCTGGTAGGCGCTGCCGGTTCCAATTTCAAGTACTTTGTCAAAGGGTTTAATCTCCAGTAATTGGGTCTGGTATGCAACGGTATAAGGCTGAGAAATAGTCTGGCCCTCCCCAATGGGAAATGCCCGGTCTTCGTAGGCAACTTTATCAAAGGCCGAATCAAGAAAAAAATGCCTGGGAATTTGTAAAATGGCGGCTAAAACTGCTTCATCAGTTATGCCTTTCTCCCGGATTGTTTGCACGAGGTTTTTTCTCAAACCCTTATGCATATAACTATCAATCGTTGGTTTCATCCCTACAAAACTAATTGATTCCTTTTGATGAAGGCAACAGATACTGCATAAAATATGCATTTCTTTTTTTGTTGATATACCCGTTTCGGCTTACCTTGTTTTTTAAATTAACGTATATGAATTACAGAACAAAACTAATGCAAATGCTGGGGCTGGCACTTGCTGTAACCATTTTCTTTACGGCCTGTAAACCCAGTGATACTGCCATCGCAGAAGCTGTTAAAACAAAAGTTTCTTCCGTTACTCAGGGATTGACTGTTGATGTAAAAGAAGGTGTTGTTACTTTGACAGGACAGGTTGCAGATGATGCAACTAAAGCTGCCGTTGAAAGTGCACTACAAGGTATTAAAGGCGTTAAATCCGTTGTTAACAATACAACCGTTCCACCCCCACCTCCACCGCCAGTTCAAATTAATCCTGATGATGTGCTTCGCTCTACTATTCAGTCGGCTTTTGATGCAAAAGGTATCAAAGGTATTACTGCTACAGTGAGTAATGGTGAAGTAACCCTCACCGGCGATGTAAAGAAAGCTGATTTGCAAAAAGTTATGCAGGTTGCTAATGAATCAAAGCCTAAGAAGGTTAATAACCAGATGAAAATTATCAAGTAACTATTTTTTTTACAGAAAATTTTATTTTATGGCATTACAGGATAAATACCACGATTTAATCAGCTTTGCTACAAATAGCGGTGCAACAAATCTAAGTGTAACAGAACAGGGAAATGTTTTATACGTTACCTGCACTGCACCTACCAACCAGGTTAAAGATCAAATTTGGAATGTCTATGAAAAATTAGACCCGGAAATGCGTTCCGGAGATTTGGTACTTAATGTAAGTGTTGATAAGTCAGTTCCGGAAACGTATGAAGTAAAATCAGGTGATAATCTTTCCAAAATTGCGAAGAAATATAGCGGAATCAGTTGGAAAGATATTTATGATGCAAACAGGGATAAGCTTAATGATCCTGATAAAATTTTTCCTGGACAGGTATTGACCATCCCGGTTTAAGTATTGGACATTTTTACATAAAAAAACCAGGCATTGCCTGGTTTTTTTATTAGCAATTTACTCTAGAGATTCAGGTCAGTAATAATTTTTTTAATCTTTTCATCAAGGAGTGCCCCTACAGCATCTGCACTTTCCTTATTTTCCAGTTTTTCCCTGACACTGAAATAGAACTTTATTTTTGGTTCTGTTCCAGACGGCCGGGCACTGATCTTACTTCCATCTTCCAGCACAAATTGCAGCACATTACTCTTTGGCAAAAGTATGGGACTAACCTTACCCGTCAATAGATTGCGAGCCTCTCTTTTTTCATAATCGAGTAGTTCTGTTACGGCAATACCATTCAGGCTTTTGGGCGGATCTTTGCGGAACCTTTCCATCATGTCTGCTATCTGTTGCTGGCCATCCATGCCTTTCTTGGTGATGGAAACCAGGTGTTCTTTATAATAGCCATATTTCACATAAAGTTCTATCAGTTTTGCATATAAACTATTGCCTTTGTCTTTTTCATATGCTGCCATCTCACATAGGAATGCAACAGCACTGATAGCATCTTTATCCCTTAGTTGATCGCCAATCATGAGCCCATAAGACTCCTCACCTCCTATGATGTATTTTTCCTTCCCTTCTTTTTCTTTGATCAGTTCAGCGATCCATTTAAATCCGGTAAGAACATCATAACAATTCACACCATTACGGGTCGCAATTTCTTTGATCATATCTGTTGTTACTATGGTTTTAATCACCATATCTCCCGGCCTGGCAATGCCCTTTGATTTTCTGGCTTCAATCATATAATTAAAGGCCAAAACTGCAGTCTGGTTTCCGTTTAGCAGGATCCAATCTCCCTTATCATTTTTAACGCCAATGCCTACCCTGTCAGCATCCGGATCTGTTCCTAACAAAATGTCTGCGTCTATTGATTTAGCTTTTAACAAGCCAAGGTTCATTGCCTCACTTTCTTCCGGGTTGGGATATACAACTGTAGGAAAATTACCGTCAGGTATTATCTGTTCTTCAACCAATGTTACTTCAGAGAACCCAAATTTTTTCAGGATTTGTGGAACCAATTCAATTCCTGTTCCATGGATGGGGGTATAAACAATTTTGAGGTCCTTTTGCCTTTCGATCACTTCCGGATAAATACTCAGCCCCTTAACCATTTCCAGGTATGCTTCATCAATTTCTTTACCGATCAGGGTGATATTGGCTTCTCCCCCGGTCCATTTAACTTCATCCACGGAAGCGATCTTTTCCACTTCCAGAATAACGTTTTTATCATGGGGAGGGACCAGCTGTCCACCATCATTCCAGTATGCTTTATAACCGTTGTATTCTCGCGGATTATGAGATGCTGTACAAACAACCCCACCATGGCAATGCAGGTAACGGATGGCGAATGACAATTCAGGTGTGGGCCTTAATTTTTCGAATAAAAATACTTTGATGCCGTTTGCTGCCATTACATTGGCAGTAATTTCTGCAAAAGCCCTGCTGTTATTACGACTGTCGTGGGCAATGGCAACTTTGACCACTTCACCAGGGAAACTACTTTTCAGATAGTTGGCATAACCCTGCGTAGCCATGCCAATAGTATATTTATTGATGCGGTTGGTTCCAACACCCATTATTCCCCTTAAGCCACCCGTTCCAAATTCCAGGTTTTTATAAAAGGAATCAGCTAGTTCGGTTTGATTCTCCCGCTGCATTTTTATTATTTCATTGCGAGTGGCTTCATCGTAATTTCCATTCAGCCATGTTTGAACTTTATCCTGAATAACGGCATCCATATTATTAATTGAGTTTAAGGCTCAAGTTATTGAATAAATATAAAATGTATACAGTATTTATTAGGCTATATAGGTAAAAAAAGTAAACGGTATTTCAGAAAAAAAGGTGGCCCGGATAGGTTATTTACGAAACTTGCAGGAAGTTAACGCCGGGAACCAGCATTATTAAGGCTTTAATAAAACAGAAATGTATTTTTGCCGTTTTATCAGGGCATGAGAAGCAGATTAGAAATGCATACTAATTGAAACCACTTTTTACCTATATAATATTCCTTTTTTGGGGATTCAAGACGGTTCAGGCCCAGGACACAATAATGCCAGTGAAGACAATTCCTTCACGGGATAGCTTTAGTATTAACGCTGTTGAACCTTTAAAATATCCAGATAAAAAAAAGATATGGATAGTTGGAGGAAGCCAGGTTGCCCTTTGGACCGGATCTTTCATCGCTTTAAACCAAGCCTGGTACGCTGATTACCCCAAGGAGGATTTTCATTTTTTTAACGACTGGAAAGAATGGCAGCAAATGGACAAAGCCGGCCATGCATGGACTTCTTATCAGATCAGCCGACTGTCTGGCGATATGTGGAAATGGACCGGCATTAAGGACAGGAAGGCTGTATGGCTGGGGGGTATTAGTGGTGTTGCCTATATGAGTATTATCGAAATTCTGGATGGGTTTTCTGCAGAATGGGGTTTTAGTACGGGAGATATGCTGATGAATATTACCGGTTCGGGATTGTATGTTGCACAGCAACTGGCCTGGAAGGAACAAAGAATTCAACTTAAGATGAGTTATTATCCATATTCTTATGAACCCGGCGATCTGGAAAGGGCAAATGATTTGTTTGGCGAGTCTGTTGCCGAAAAAATATTGAAAGATTATAATGCTCAGACATATTGGTTAAGTGCCAACCTGAGATCTTTCTTTCCAGACAGCAAGATACCTTCCTGGCTAAACCTTTCCCTGGGATATAATGCCCGTGTGATGCTGGGGGGTACAGAAAATAAATGGACAGATGATGCAGGCAATACCATTGACAGATCTGAGCTGGAAAGATACCGGCGCTTTTTTTTATCTGTGGATGTGGACCTTACTAAAATCAAGACAAAAAGTAAATTCTTAAGGTCTGTTTTTTCTGTTGTTAATATGGTTAAGATTCCTGCCCCTGCACTTGAGTGGGATAACAGGGGAAAATTCGTTGGCCACTGGCTATATTTTTAGCATTATTAGTAAATATAGGCCCCGGTGATTTCATTACCTTTTACTTCCACATAAATATGTTCCTGTAATGTGGTAGCCAGGCTCAAACCAACATAATCCGGGTGGATCGGATAGGTTTTATGGCTTCTTTCCACCAACACGAGGGTTTGGATCTTTTTGGGATAAAATTCCAGGAAAGGTTTCAATGCATACAGCAGGCATTTCCCACTGTTTGTCACATCATCAATGATAATGATGATCTTATCATTAAAATCCATCTGTTTACTGAGATCAATAGACGAAGGTTTTTTCTTATCAAAACAGATGTCTATCAATTCTGTTGAGATGTTTGAAATCCCGGCTAATACTGTTTGCAACTGTTGGGCAACAACCAAACCACTACCCTTTATACCGGCCAGGATCAGGTGATTTTCTCCCTGGTTATTTTCCAGGATTTCATAAGCCATCCGTCTTAACTTCATGGCCGCAGCTGAACTTGTTAGAATAATTTTCTTATCCATTGTATTTTATCTTCAACAAAAGAAATGGTTTACCCTAAGTCATGTAAATTAGCAAAAGTAATCTAACTGTATGCATTTAGTACAACAAATAGCCTTTGTTCTTCTGGCCGGGATATCCATTCAGTTATTCGTCCGGAAAACCGGGGAAATCAGGCGAAATATTTTATTGGGAAATGATGAAGACTTCAGTGACCGCAAACCGGAGCGCTGGCGGAACCTGGTGTTACTTGCTTTTGGTCAAAAGAAGATGTTCCGAAATCCGTTGGTGGCAATCATGCATTTTGTGATCTACGCAGGCTTTATCATTATTAACCTGGAAGTACTGGAGATATTCCTTGATGGCGTCTTGGGAACACATCGTTTGTTTGCCAGGTTTTCACCCAAGTATTATGCATACCTTATAAATGCCTTTGAATTACTGGCAGTTGGCGTTATTGCAGTCTGTGTTATTTTCCTGCTCCGCAGGAACGTCATTCGTTTGAAAAGATTTATCAGTAAAGACCTCAATGGGTGGCCACGCAGTGATGCCAACCTGATCCTGGTCACCGAGATTATCCTGATGAGCTTATTCCTGCTGATGAATGCCAGTGATACTTTGTTACAAAAAAGATTTTACCCCGGATTCCAGGAACACCTGACAGGCAATTTCATCGTTTCCGGTTTGCTGCAGCCTTTGCTAAACGGAATGAGCAGCGGTACGTTGGTTATTTTTGAAAGGGTAGCATGGTGGCTCCATATAATGGGCATTTTTGCTTTCCTCAATTATCTTCCATGGTCAAAACATCTCCATATTTTACTGGCTTTTCCCAATGCATATTTCGCCAGGTTGGATGCACATGGGAAGATGAATAATATGCCCGAAATACAAAGGGAAGTTTTATATGCCATGCAGCCCGAAATGGCTCCGGCTGCAGGAACTGAAGATGCCCCCAAAAAATTTGGAGCCCGGGATGTATTCGATCTGAGCTGGAAAAATCTATTGGATGCTTACAGTTGTACGGAATGTGGACGTTGTTCGGCCGCCTGTCCGGCTAACCAAACAGGGAAATTATTGTCGCCACGCAAAATAATGATGGATACGCGGGACAGATTGGAAGCAGTTGGCAGGAATATCAATGTAAACGGACAGTTCAAAGATGATGGGAAGAGCCTGTTACGGGATCATATTTCAGAAGAAGAACTACGCGCCTGTACTACCTGTAATGCTTGTGTAGAGGAATGTCCTGTGAGTATTAGTCCTCTTGATATTATTCTGCAGATGCGCAGGTATATGGTGATGGAAGAAAGTAATGCCCCCCAGGAATGGACCATGATGTTTGGAAATGTGGAGAATAATTTTGCCCCCTGGAAATTTGCTCCCGATGACAGGGCAAAATGGACACAGGAGATTTGAAATTTTTAAGGCATGGCTGTATAATAACTTTTTCCAGTCAAGACTTATCATTCGTTTTCATGGTAGAAATAGCATCTTTCTGCCTGATCATTTTCCATAATTGCAGCAGAGCCGTAACCCCAAATACACAACCAATGATGATCTGTAAAAGGTGCTGATTGGTATTTAATTTCGAAACCAGCAGCTTTCCGCCAAAAATAAACAGGCAATTTCCCGCGAATGTCCCAAAACCAATGCCGGTCATATAAAGAATGTAATTGCTTTCCTTAGGTTGTAAAATATTCTTAGTGAAAAGTACTGTGCTCCATCCAAACCAGAATGGAATTTGAACAGGATTTACTGCACTCATCATGACCCCCAGCCAGAAACGATGAACCGTATTGGAAAGAATGGGATTCTTGACTACCACAGGCTGCATGGCTGCATAAAAGCTGGATATGGAAAGGGCAGCAAGAACCAACAGGGTAACCCATTCTAGAGCAAATAATAGCTTCTTTTGTTTCATCACCCGGTTCATCGCTACAAGTGAAAGTCTTACATAGATAATTTCTACCAGTAATGCCCCAAATGAAAAATATAAGGCTGGCCATATGCCATCACTTACTGATATCTGCATGGCAGAAACATTCAGTGTACCTAAAGGGAGTGTTCCCAGGAAACTGATAAACATACCGGTGAAGAATACGCGTAGTAGTGGCATTGTTCAATGTATGAACTAATTAAGTATTGTTCAATCGTTATATATTCAAAACAACTGAATTAATCAAACCTGTCAAATTCATAAAGGCATTTTATCCAGTTTAGCGGAAATTTCCTTGTCTTTTTGAAAAACTTCTCTTCCGGCTTTAAACCCGAGATAAGGTATTCCCCTTGCATGATTCATCCTGCTGATCTTATTCATTATTCCCATGTGCCTGGTAATTTCTTTCCAGGCAAAGAAGATGCTGTGTTTTGGATCATACATATGTGTGGGTTCCGCTCCGGCGCCATTTACTTCAATCAGGCTAAAGTCCTCCCCTCTTTTCAAAGATTCCCAATCCTTAAAACGTATATCCAGACGTCCAAAATAAAATTCCGGAATTTTGCCCGCAATTGTATCCATCTGTTCTGTCAGGGCCTGGTCAATTAAATGGCTATCATCCAGAAATAACGATCCGCGGGCATGGTTTCCATAAGGGGAAACTATCAATACTTTTCCTTTTTCCAGGACAAGGCTTAAGTTATCTTTCAAACTTTTTTCAAGTTGCTGCAGGTAAACCAAGCCACGTGAATCAGCCATAAGCAGTTCTTTAACGGAACTATTGCCATCACCGGTAACGCTTAGGAACTCTTTACGTACAATTCCACTGATACAACCTTTTTGCTGACCAGGATAACGATAATAAAAGATTCCAACTTCTTTTTCAAAAGGTACAAAAGCCTGTATATGAAAATCAAGTGTTGCATGTTTAACGTAAAAATCCAGATCGTTCCTGGAATTAAGTTTCTTCACACCTCTTCCCCGCCCGCCAATATCCGGTTTACCCATTACCGGAAACAGCAGACCCTCTTGTATCATTTTCTGCCAAACTACTTCAGGATCAGCGGGAATGGAAAAATGAAGGCTTTGGGGATAAAGTCCTTCCGGAAGGATGGCATGAATGTCCTTTTTTGATTCATTCAAGAATCCTCCGTTTTCAATTTGAGGATTAGCGGCATTAAAGAAATATAAAGACCTGGTACGTAAACAAAGAAAAAGCCAATACGGCAATAACCATCCATATACAACATTAAAGGGCCAGTATTCCCAATTGAATAATCTTATGAAAAAAGGGGTATGGAATAGTTTTAAAACGCGTTTCATTAGTTGTGTAAGGTAATTTTCCGGAAGTTAATTTCATGTGAGAAATGTAACTTGTTTTTAAGATCAATATATTTCATAAAGCCGGAACCTTTCCTTAATTCAATTCCGGTAATACTAACTGTATATACCTGCCCGTTTCTGTTCATCATAAGGTCGTTATGACTATCTCCATCACCTGTAAATTGATGAAAATGGAGGATGTCATTAAGTATCGGCTCAGGGTTATGTTGATACCATTGGTTAAACCAGGATTTTCTTTTGTCCACAACTTCTTCATCATATAATGTAGCAGAGGACCAAATATGTGGCAACCTGGCATCCAGTTCCAGTATGTGTTTATTTATTCCATCCCAACGGCATTCAAAAAGCCTGTAATCATCCCAAATAACTGCGGTAAATGGTTCGATAGAGTCCAGGTCAATTCTTGAAAAGTACTGATTAGGAGAAGTTTGGCTGATCAACTCAAGTAAAATGACGCCCCTGCTCAACCTGTATGGGGGACTTGGAATATGGCTGATAAAGCCTCCATTAAGGAAAATAATTGCGTTCCCGTTCTCATGCAATGCGATCCAGGTACCTCCTGCATCCCCGTCTTTTGGAAAAAGAATTTTTCCTGTTTCAGATTCATAAACAGTTGGCGGTATAGCGGAAGATCTGAAATGCTTTTCATCCCGGTTGGATGCCAGAAATACTTTATCCTTTACAGGAATAAAGGTTACTGTGCACATGATTTTTTATGCTTGACTGTAGCAGATGCCAATCCATAATTGTGGGGTAGTTCAATTGTAGTAAGTTCTTTAATTCCCACCCTGATCAGGGCCATATGGTGAATCGTATGCTCAAGGTTATAGACTATTTCTCTGAAATAGTTTGTTGCAAATTGCATGATGTTAGATGAATCATCATTGTAAACCCCTTCCAAAAAAAGCGGCTTATCATCTTTGTTTAAAGAATTGTGTATGTCACATAAAAGTTTAAGCGCTAAATCTTTGTTTTTTTCAATTGCCTGATCACGTTTACGATTTTCATAATTCACAATTCCGGATTTGTATCCATTTTCCAGGCATTGAAACATTTCAATTATATGTCTCACATGCTGGCCTATGGTGGAATTGGAAAGGTTATGACAGGGTAAAGTATATTGATCAGGGGTTAATTGTTCAAGCGATCCTGCCAATTGGATGAACGCATTGTTCACGGCATATTGCAATTGCATCGGTTCGGGTCGTTTAAAGATTTTTAATAACCAAAAAATAATCTACTCTTAATAATCAACAAATATAGGGTCAAAATATCACTCAGCGAAATGCTGAAACTCTGTAATCTAAAATTCAGATGGTTTAGTTAAAATGTATTCATATACAAATAGCCGAATTTTTTTTAACATTTCAGAAAAGGCAATCCTGCTATCTTTTTCCTCTTCTTTTTTAAAAAGCTATTCCATTCAACCTGTTATTTCCACAGCAGTGTGCGGAAATATTTTTTTTTTGATGTAAAGGTGATCTTCTGCTTATATGTAACATTAATTAATCCTTTTCAGATGATCCTTCCCTGACTTAATACAGGTGTTTATTGTTGAGCCCGTTTATGGTACATTGACCTGAGTCTTCAACAAAGTTTTTGGTTTAAATATAACTACATACACCTTAAGTTTTTCTATTCTTATCGAAAATTTGCCAGTACAGATGATAATGTCTGATCAGTA
>JAHEEX010000092.1 GCA_024640465.1 Sphingobacteriales bacterium
CGCAAACTGCCCTTTCTAAAAGAAAATTTTACCTTCTTAACCATTTGGTAACCTGGTATAAGCCCTATTTTACAATTTTTCTTGCCCTGCAGTCGTTTAATGGGCACTATGAAAACACATGCCACCCAAAAAGGATTTTTTATCACTCCATTTAGCCACTCATCACGCTCATCGCCACTTTCATCTAAGGAATTACTTTGTTAACAAAGCTTTTGTAACAAAAGTGAACCTTTTACGTCTCTTTATGTAGTTAATGCAAGTCGAGATCTTTGAATAATTTCCATAATCTGACGTTTTAAATTAGTGCAAACGACGTTATGGGATTATAAAAGTGGTTATTTTTAGTAAATTTCAAATTTCCTTAACATTAGAATTATGAAAATCCAAAACTTAGTTCTACCTTTGCGAAGCCATTTGAAATTAAACCTTTCCGCTCTCCCACTTACCAACTACAATAAAAGGGAGTTCATTAAACCAACTAGCGGAAACAACTCAAAAGTTAAAAACGACCACTCATCACGATTTGCGACCAAACATAGTATTATGTATTGCAAGGTAGTAGCTAAAGACCATATCTTTGTGATACAATAAGCGAAAAGAAAAACAACAGATAGTATATGACACGCAAGAACAGAACAGTGAATCCCCAGGCAGGAACACTCAAACAGGAAAACAGGGCATTACGGACAAACATTAAAAACACAACCGTAAAATTAATTGCCTTTGCCCTTTTTATTTTAGTATCGATCCCAAACATGTCTTTTGTGCAGGATGATACATTTACAGCAGCTGTGGATTCCAGGAATCAGCTAAATCTCCGGAACATGAACCCCGATTCATGCTGTGTGATTGAAAAACCAGGTATTAAATCAAGGAAGGGTGCGATAAAACTTGTGATTCCTTCGCTTGAAATGATCCGCAAATCTGATAGTGAGGCCAATTCAAACCTGGCTTATTCACTTAAAGAAAGCAAAATCAAGGCTTTAAAACCTTGGATTGTTAAATCTGATGCGGAAATCAATCATCATTTCAAAACTGAAACAAACCTTCTGGTTGCAGGTTTATTGGAAACTCAACAAGCGGATGCACGGATAAATAATCAGTTTGCTGCAGAGAATATTAGGTTTAGTTCAGGTTCTGCTACTACCCAGGCAGCAGATGCAGATATGAATGACCTTTTTATTGCTGAGCACATTGGTATTACCAATAAATATGTAAATGTAGATCTGGCTGATATGGAAATCAATTCAGATTTCGCCATCAACGGGTTGACTATTACATTGCCATCCGCACGTGATTTTAACCTGGCAGACACTGAGATGAATAACCAGATTCAGCAAATCATCGAAACATTACCTAATGCTGTTGTAAAAGGCAGCGAAAGAAAATAAAAGCAGTTGGTTTTGGTTGGTCCTGTTAATCAGGAAAAAATTCCGGTCTATGACCGGTTTTTTTATGTCAAAAGGCGTCCGTAAAAGAACGCCTTTTGATATAAAAACTACAAATCTGTAAGCCGGATTCTGTTGTTAAATCACCAAAGTAATCCAACAGGCCATCATTTATCTGTCCCGTAGGTTGCCTTACGGGATCAATCTGCCTACCCTTCCCTGTATCCTTTGCAGGAACCCTGAACGAGTCATTCATTATTATAACTGGCAAAACCAATCATAAACCAGGGATATACGTGGCATTTCAGCACGCAAGGTTTACCCGCATTTTCCATTACTGAAAAAAGCCGTGGGCTCTTACCCCACGTTTTCATCCTTATCCCGCATATGCGGGACGGTAATTTTCTGTGGCACTGTCTGTTCCCGTTTTCACAAGACCCGGCTCTTCACCGGTGCGATGCTCTATGCTGTCCGGACTTTCCTCCTGTAATCTAAAGAATACAAGCGATGGCCCGATTTGTAGTACTTTTTTACCGCAATGATGCGAAGAAACAAAGTTACGCTAAGTTTAATATTGAAAATAAATCTCTGTAGCTCCATAGCCATAAGAATGGTGATACTGATTTACAAACGACTTAACTTCTTTTTTTAATCTTAATGCATCATGTATCTCATCCCTTAACCTTCCTGTACCAACACCATGGATGATGATCAGCTGGGGTTGATGATGTAATACAGCCAGTTCATAAAATTTTTCAAAGGTTTTTAACTGCAGATCGAGCATGGCATATGGCGATAATTTTTTCCAGTTATCTGTTAACCTTTCGATATGCAGATCAACCACAGATTGTGCATTTTCCAGGTTTGACCTTATTTGTCCTGCATCATAGATTTTATAGCCTGCCTTGCTTAACAAAGATGTATCCATCCTGTCATTATCCGGCCTATCCGGCCATTCCTCAAATAATACATATGAAAAATTAGCCTGCTGATTTTTCCTGGTTTCCTCAATTTTTTGAAAAATCTGTTTTGCTTTGATTTTGAACTCTGCCTCCATATGCGATCCCCTTTTTTTATCAGGGGTCTTCAATGTAAATTCAAATGTAAAACGAGGTGAATCATTGAAAGATTCCAGTGGGATATCGTGCAGGTAAAAATCAGCTAAAGGCAATATCTCATTAGCAAGTTCAAAGTCTAATGAACCGCTATACTTTAGTTTATAATTAAATTTGAGGTGATCCTGCGTTTGGTTAACCAATGAAACCCTGAAATACTCCACCACATCATCATCAAAAATATCCTTATCAAAAACCGGCAGAAAGGATAACCATACTCCCTGCCCTACCTGGTATTTAGCCGAAGTTTTTTCCTTCTTCAGGTTTTCAATTTTGGGAACAATTTTCTTTACTTCCTTATTCGTATTCTTTTCAGAGAATTTCTTAAAATAAGGAAAGTCAACCTGGTCGATGTAAACAGGGAATTGCACTCCATTTACATCAATCATCACCATTTGTTTATTGATGAAATCCACAATGTTTCCTTCTTCGCCGGAATGCAGGAGTATGATCTTATCGCCAATTTGATATTTCATCAGAAATATTGATTCAGTGCTTTTTTATATATACAAAAATAAAGCGCCGGAATGGTTAATCCCGGCGCTCTGTAAAAAAGATATCCCTTTATATTTATACTTCCTGCGCTAAACGGCTTTTCCGGTTACCATACAGAAAGTAAATGGTTAATCCCAACGCCATCCATCCAAAGAAAACCAGCCAGCTTTTGGCGGGTATTTCAATCATAAGGTACATACAACAGAGCACACCCATAACCGGGATAAATGAATAATTCTTCAGAAAAGTGAAAACAACCATAATGCCGGCCAGCAGTATAAATATCAGAAACAGCAGTTCCTGGTACCCTTCCGAACTGATATTAGCAACAGATGATTGTAACCTATCCCTGAATATCCATATAAATAAAATATATAAAGCCGGGATGATCCATTTCCCGTTGATATATGGCAGGCTGAATTTTCCTGGTTGTTTTTGAATTCTCGGTAATATCAGCACACCCCCACTCACCAGAACAAAGGCAAATAAAGTACCGATGCTGGTAAGATCTGTCATGAGTTTATCGTCTACAAAAAGTACTAAAATCCCTACCAGTAAACCTGAAACAATTGTTGCAAAAGCAGGTGTTTTAAAACGATGGTGAATCCTGCCAAATGGCTTTGGCAATAACCCATCACGACTCATAGACATCCATATCCTTGGCTGGCCCAGTTGAAAGACCAGTAACACACTGGTAGCCGCAATAACGGCGCTAACCGATATAATAAAGCCAACCGATTTCATATTTATTTTTTCAAAAACATATGCCAGCGGATCTGTTATACCTTCAAACTCTTTATAATTAACCATACCCGTAATAACCAGTGCTGTAACTATATAAATAATCGTACAAATCAGCAATGAGTAAATCATACTTCGCGGTAGGTCTCGCTGTGGATTTTTACATTCTTCTGCAGTTGTACTGATGGCATCAAAACCGATATAAGCAAAAAAGACTGCTGATACCCCTTTTAACACACCTCCCAGCCCGTTTGGTAAAAAAGGGACCCAGTTAGAAGTAGTGCCTTCAGAAAAGATAAACCAGAAACCGACAACAGCTATAAAAATGAGCACGGCAATTTTTAACATCACCATCATATTGGCAGTCCGTTTGCTTTCATGTATCCCGATATATGCCAATAGGGTAACAAGTCCAACAATGACAAATGCAGGCAGGTTAATGATGAACTTAAATCCCGCAATATCCGGTGCTTTGGTATATATCAGGTCTGTAACCGGCTTATTATTTGCCAATGCATCTGAATAGGCCATTTTCGCTGTCTGGTATCCGGTAGTAAGCCAGTCGGGCAGGTTAATCCCAAAAGCCTTCAGAATGTTATTGAAATAAGAACTCCACGAAATAGCCACCACAATATTACCAATGGCATATTCACAAATCAGTGCCCATCCAATGATCCATGCAACCACTTCGCCGAAAGTAACATAGGAATAAGTGTAAGCGCTACCGGAGACGGGTACACGCGATGCAAACTCAGCATAACACAATGCGGTAAATCCACAGGTGATTGCTGTAATCAGGAATAAGAAAATAACACCAGGACCCCCGTTAAATGCTGCAGCACCAATGGTTGAAAAAATACCTGCACCAATTACTGCTGCAACGCCCATAAAAGTTAAGTCGCGGACAGTAAGTATCTTATTCATCCCCCCTTTGCCATGGGCATCAATTTCGCCCTGTGCGGCTTCTTTAAGGATCTTGTCAATGGATTTTTTCCGTAAAAGTGAATTTGCCATGAAGTAGTTTTGGTTCTTCAAGATAACAATAAATATCAATTCAATTTAGTGACTGTTATCTAACCGCAAAGTGGCGAAGAAATAAAGTTTTATGGGTAAAAAAATTATTTATCCCGTTGCACCAGGTAATGCATAAGTTCCAGCAGTGGTTTCTTTCTTACTGATAATACAGCGATCTCTTCCATATGCCCAACTGCTTCTTTAATATATTTTTCCTTAAGTTCCCTGGCCCAGGCATCTATGCCGCATTCCCTGAACAGGTTGAGGACTTTCTCCACTTTTGCCGACTCATCTGATTTAAGCAGTCTTTCCAGTTCAAATTTCTGTGAAGGATTTGCTGTTTCAAGAGCATGGATCAACAGGAAAGTTTTTTTATTAGCGATTATATCGCCGCCTACCTGTTTCCCAAATTTTTCAGGGTCACCAAATGCATCGAGATAATCGTCCTGCACCTGGAATGCTATGCCCAGTTTTTTCCCGAATTCATATAACAGGATCTGGTTCCCCTCACCGGCACCGCCCATAATGGCACCCAATCTTAAACTGGCTGCAAGAAGAACGGATGTCTTCAAAGTGATCATGTGTATATACTCTTCCAGGCTTACCGTTGGGATTTTTTCAAAATCCATATCAAGCTGCTGGCCCTCACATACTTCTTTTGCGGTTTGATTAAAGAGATGTATAATTTTTTTCAAATGGAGGTTATCTATCTTATTCAGGTAGTCGTATGCAACCACCAGCATTACATCACCACCAAGCAAAGCAGTGGGCTCTCCATATTTTGAATGAACCGTAGGCTTGCCACGACGCAAAGGGGCTTTATCCATAATATCATCATGGATCAGCGTGAAATTATGAAAGAGTTCTACGGCAGAAGCCAGCGGGTATGATTCAGCGTGGATATCATCAAACAATTCGTTTCCCATCAGGCACATAACCGGCCTGATTCTTTTTCCTCCAAGACCTATGAAATATTCAGCCGGATCATATAGCGTGGAAGGTGTTTCAGGAAAATGACGGTGATTAAAATATGTTTCAAATTTTTCCTGTAATTCTTCAAAATGGTGCATACATTCTATTTTGCCTGTTTAACCTTGCTTGCGTTTGTGTACGATTGAGTGGTCTGGAAATTAATGATTCTTTTTTTTCTTTTTATTATTATCTGGTATATCAGGTTGAAGTACCCATTCGTAGTCGAGTTGCCTTTTTGTGAGGTTGGCAGCAATTACTTTTATCCTAACCCTGTCGCCCATCCTGAATGTTCTTCCGCTTCTTCTGCCAACCAGGCAATAATCTTCTTCCATATGGCGGAACTCATCATAATCCTGGAGACTGAAAACACTAACCAGTCCTTCGCATTTATGTTCTATCGTTTCTGCCCAGAATCCAAAACTGGCAACACCGCTGATGACCGCGTCAAATTCCTCACCCAGGAATTGCTTCATGTATTCAACCTGTTTGTATTTATTGGAAGCCCGTTCGGTTTCCATAGCAGCCCGTTCCCTTTCACTGCTATGCCTGCATTTTTCTTCCAGTTTTTTATCGGGCTTAATTTTGCCTGAAAGCACCTGGTCTAAAATCCGGTGGACGAGTATATCCGGATATCTTCTAATCGGTGAAGTGAAATGGCAATAGAATTCAAAACCAAGTCCAAAGTGGCCAATATTTTCCGTGGTGTAAATGGCTTTTGCCATAGTACGTATCCCTAATTGTTCCAGCACATGCTGTTCTGGCATTCCCTGAACAGCCTGCAGCATTTTATTGAAAGATGATGTGATGGCTTCGGGTGAATCTGTTTCAAAACTGTGTCCAAATTTCCTTGCGAAGGCCATGAAAGGAAGGAGTTTTTCTTCATCCGGCTGATCGTGTATCCTGTATGGAAATGGAATCGCTTTTTTATTGATCTTCATCTTTGATACATTCTCCGCTATGGTGCGGTTTGCCAGTAGCATGAATTCTTCAATAAGCTGATGTGATTCCTTACTTTCTTTAATGACTATACCGAGTGGTTTGCCATCTTCATCCAGTTTGAACCTTACTTCCTGTGAAGAAAAATTGATGGCGCCGTTTTTAAACCTGCCTTTTCTGAATTTTTGTGCCAGGTCGTGCAGCAATAAGACCTCATTGAAATAAAGGCCTTCTTTTTTTTCAATAATCTCCTGGACATCTTCATAGGTGTAACGGTGATTGGAATGAATAACTGTTCTACCGATCCAGTAGTGTTTGATCTCAGCTTTGGCGGATATTTGAAAAATACAGGAATAGGTTAGCTTATCTTCATGAGGCCTGAGCGAACAAAGTTCGTTACTGATCCGTTCAGGCAACATTGGTAGTACCCTGTCTGGCAGATACACTGAAGTGGCCCTTTCATAAGCTGATTTATCGAGTTCCGTATCAGGCTCCACATAATGACTTACATCCGCAATGTGAACACCAATTTCATAGATCCCTTTTTTAATTTCCCTGAAACTTAATGCATCATCAAAATCTTTTGCATCTGCCGGGTCAATCGTAAATGTTAATATATCGCGTAAATCTTTTCTGTTTTCAATCTCAGCTTTGGAAATTTTCTCAGGAATTCTTTCAGACTCTTCCAATACTTCATCATCAAATAAGAGCGGGAAACCATGTTGTACCAGCAGTTCTTTCATAGCCAGATCATTGGCATTTACGCCTTCAAGAACAGTAATCACCTGCCCTTTTGGGTTTTTATCTCCCTTGCGCCAGTCGATCATTTTTACGATTACCCTGTCGCCGTCTTTTGCCTTATTAAGGTTTGAAGGTGGGATAAAAAAATCGGGTATGGATTTCTGGCTGTCCGGAATAAAAAAAGCAAAATCACGGGAAACCTCAAGGGTTCCCATAAATTCCGATTGCTTTCTTTCCAACACTTCAGTGACAACACCCTGTACCCTGCCAGTGCGATTGTTTTCGTTGGTCATGCTTATTTTCACCTTATCTCCATGAAAGGCCCTGTTAAAATCAGATGGCCTTACCAGGATATCTTTCTGTAAGCCTTCCACTACTACATAGCCCATTCCGGAGCGGGTAATATCAAGTACCCCTACATATGAACTGTGTGATTTTTCTTTTTTATGTTTTTGCGTTTTCCTGCCCATAAATGTTCAATTTGATAGCCGCAAACAAATAGGCTTAAGCCTTTTCTTTAGCATTATTGAAACCTTCTATGAAATTACTGATTAAATCGTTAAAGGTTTTTGTTTCTGAAAAAAGGAAACTTACGGATATAGGCAGCACGTAGAACGGAATATCCTTTAAGTCGTCACCAAATTTAATGAGCCTTACAGCATCTTTTTCTGTTGTAATGATCACTTTCTCCGAAGCATTCATATGTTCGAATCTTGACTTAATTTCCTCAAGATCATCTATGCTGAAAATATGGTGATCATTATAATAGCAGGCCTCATAAGTGAGCGTTTCTTCGTGCAGGTATTTTTTCAACGGTTCGGGGTTTGCGATACCACAAACCAATAAAACTTCCATCTGGCGATTGAGCGAAATGTTTTTACGGGTTACCAGATGATATGGGGAGCCATACCTGATAGTTGTAAAGAAAAGGTGTTGATGAGCCTGTATGCCTAATTCTTCCCGGATATTTTTAGCTTCAGATTCATTGAGTTCAGGTTTGCATTTAGTGACAACAATAATATCCGCCCTTTCAGCACTTTTTTTCTGGTCTCTCAGGTCACCTGTTGGCAGAAAAAAATCACGTGAATAAAGATTATTATAATCCGTAAGGATGATATTCAGGCCTGCTATGATCGACCTGTGCTGAAATGCATCATCCAGTATGATCACTTCTGTATCCGGACGGTCAAATAATAATTGTGGAATCGCTTCTATTCTTTCTTCACCAACAGCTACGGCTATTTCCGGATGGTTCAGGTGAAACTGCATGGGCTCATCGCCAATTTCCAATGCTGTGGATTTATCTCCTGCCAGGATATAGCCTTTGGTCCTTCTTTTATATCCCCTGCTTAAAGTAGCCACTTTATACCTGTCTTTAAGCAATCCGGCCAGGTTTTCCACCATGGGTGATTTTCCGGTACCCCCAACCGATAGGTTTCCCACACCGATGATGGGTATATTGAATCCACCGCTTTTCAGCCAGCCTTTATCATAAAAAATATTGCGCATAATGATCACGGCTCCGTAGATCAATGCAAAAGGGAACAACAATAATCGAAACGAACGAAGAAAGAAATTATTAAAATTCATAGATCTTGTCTGGGGTGATGCAAAAGTCCATGGCTATATCAAAGGTATTGGTATCTGTTATCTTATCCTCAGCCGGGAAGAAAGAAAGCCCTGTTTTGATACAATCCGGCCTGCAATTAGCCAGGAAACGGTCGTAATAGCCTTTGCCATAACCAACCCTATGCCCAAACTTGTCAAATGCCAGAAGGGGGATCAACACCATATCAATTTCTTCCGTATTTACTTCCAGTCCGTTTTCAGGTTCAGGGATACCCCATTTGTTCAATGTTAAAATGGTTTCATCATCATAAATAAAATGACTTAAATCATTGGTAAACGGGTTGATTTTTGGCACTACTTGCAGCAATCCAGGGTTACTGAATGAAAGCCAGTCTGCTAAAGGTTCCGGGTTGATCTCATTTTTCCCATCGGCGGCAATAAACCGGTGTAAAACTGAAATAAATGGTATGGATAATTGCTGAAATTTGATCAGTAGCAGGTCCTGAAACCTGTCAATATCCCTATGGCTGAGGGCAGCCCTTTTTTCACGATACAAAATCCTGAGTTCCTCTTTCCTCATATATTTTTTTTCAATACCGGTTTGATCAAAGCTGCTTGCTGCATGATGAAATCTTTGCCGGGTTTATCCTGAAAAGGTACTGATCCTAAAATGGGTAATTGCGTCCATCCCGCGATCTCTTTTTCGTAATGCATAAACTGATCATTGAAAATCCATCCCAGCACCCTGGCGCCGGCCTGTTTAAGTATACCGGCTGTCAGCAATGAATGATTTATACTTCCCAGATAATTTCGGCTTACAATAATAACCGGTACATTGAGTACAGTAATAAGGTCAAGTATTGTTTGTGTTTCATTCAACGGAACAAGGAGTCCACCGGCACCTTCAATGATTAACGGCCTGTCAGACAATCTGCAAAGCTTTTCAAATTCCGTTTTGATTTTTTCAAGGGATATGTTCAGGCCTTCCTCACGGGCAGCAATATGCGGAGAAGCAGGCATGGCAAGTTTGTAGACTTCCTTATATATCCTTCCGGCAGGTTCGGTTATCCAGTTACTTATGCAACCAGCATCCGTTCCATCTTCATAACCAGCCTGAACGGGTTTCCAGTAATCAGCATCCAATGCTTCTGTAAGGATAGCACTTATGACTGTTTTGCCCACACCGGTTCCAATCCCGGTTATAAAAAAAGCAGGTCTCATTCAGGCAGCCTGTTTATAAAAATAGAAAACAAGGTTGTTCCGTATTTTCTTTCTGTACGGAAATATGGGAATTTAGAATAATTATTCCGAGGGGTATGTTCCAGTATGAACCATCCGCCGGTTTTTAAAAGTTCTTTGGCAAATATCTGCCTGGGGAGTTCATCTATTTCTGCAAGCGCATAAGGAGGTCCGGCAAAGATTAAATCAAATTTTTGCGTGCATTGGTCTATAAACCGAAATACTTCCTGCTTGATCACTTTTGCATTGTCGATCTTAAGATCGATGACGGTTTTATTGATGAATGCATACATGGCAGGGTCTTTCTCAACAGTTACCAGGCTTTTTACCCCCCTGGAGGCTAGTTCGTAACTGATGCTGCCGGTTCCGCCAAAAAGGTCGAGGCATTCCAAATCAGACAAATCCAGGTTATTTTCCAGGATATTAAATAATCCTTCTTTTGCTATATCTGTTGTTGGCCTGGTATGCGGCATATGTGCCGGAGGGTTGATCCTCCTTCCGCCGAGTGTGCCACTGATTATTCGCATATGGCGAGTGAAAATACGGGCGTGAAAAAATGATCCGGGACAGTGTTAAAGCTTTGGTCGCAGCTGTAACTTTTTGATCCGGGATCTGTTTCTACCTTAATATAATATTTAAGCAATTCTGCATATAATACTGATCCGGTGTCAATCAGCCCTGAAACAAGAACCTGCATTGTTGTATTGTCAATATCCAATTGTTCTGATATATTCAATAAATGATAGGATACATCTTCCGGGATATCATAGAGAAAGGTCTGCATCAACTGACAAACTTCATGTTGCATAAAGGCAATGACCACCTGGTTCGGATAAAAATTTACATATAAAAAAGAGTCGGGCAGTTCGTTTTTTCGCTGCTTAAATATCTGCAATAAAGCGGCATAATAATGCCAGTAATGCCCGTTTGAAAAACGGCCAGAGATTTCTGCATGTAAAAAATCCGGCACCTGGTAAACTGCAAATATTTCATGTCCGGGGATATGCTCCTGTAATACCTGTCCGGTATGTAAATCTCCATGTATCATGGAAAGGATGGTTTCCCCATCTTCTTTTTTATAAAGTGTTTCAGGTATAAGTACCACCTCTTTTGTATTGAATGCTACAAAAATGTCTTTATAGGATAATGAAAGCAGGTGATTATTTGTCAAAATCCAGGAAAGATCCTCATCCTGGCTACCCTGTTTAAATTGGTAAAACTCATATGCAATGAATTCTTTGGATGATACATCCAGCACTGCAAAAGCAAAATGTGATCGACCGGCATCTATATATAAACTCGCATCGCCCAAGTCTGCATTTTCCAGGCCATCTTTATGTATATGAATCGAAGGTTGCAGCATAATTACTTAGTAGAGGCAATATTACTATTTTATTGTTTTAATACTGAAAATGAGATCGGGTCTAAAGTTGTAGGTTTGCAGATTTATTATGCAACAATCTGTAACTGCGGGTTCATTAAAGCTGGAAACCAGCAACAGGCAAATTCTGTCTATAGCCCTGCCAATCAGTTTTGCATTGCTGGTTCCCCAATTTAATTACCTGATTAACAGTTTTTTCCTCTCCAGGTTAGGTGCAGGATATCTTGGTGCAGCTGGTATTACAGGGGTCTACTACCTGATATTTTCGGTGATTGGTTTTGGCCTGAATAACGGCCTCCAGGCGCTTATTTCACGGAGGGCCGGTCAGGATCGTTTACAGGAGATTGGTCCTTTGTTTGTCCAGAGTATGTATCTGACCCTGATCGTTGCCACGGTGGGCATACTTATCACCTATTCTATTGCACCGATAATACTAAGATCCAGTGTGGATGCAGAATTATATATCCAATCATTAACTTTTTTGCGGATCAGGATCTGGGGTTTACCCTTCTTATATCTCTATCAAATGCGTAATGCCTTGTTGGTAGGAACCAACCAGAGCAGGTTATTGATCTGGGGTACGCTGGCAGAAACCCTGTCCAATATTTTTCTTGATTATGTACTGATTTTTGGTAAATGGGGTTTCCCGAATTTGGGTTTTAATGGTGCTGCTTATGCCAGTGTGATTGCCGAAGCAATTGGTATGCTGGCTGTTTTTCTGATCATCCAGTTTAATGGATTGCACAAAAAATTTGCCTTGTTTTCAGACCTGCGGATTAAATGGAAAGAGATGGGGTTGCTTTTCAGCCAGTCGTCTCCCCTGATCATGCAATATGCCATCAGTATCACCAGCTGGGAATTCTTTTTTATCCTGATTTCACATCATGGCAGGCTGGCATTGGATATCAGCCAGTTTATGCGCGTTATTTTTGGTTTTTTCGGGATATTTATCTGGTCTTTTGCAGCCACTACAACAACAATGGTAAGCAATATTATAGGTCAGGATAAACGAGACCTGGTGATCCCACTGATTAAAAAGATAGCCCGTCTGAGTGTTGGGTTTACAATCATGTTGTTTATCCCACTTCAGATTTTTCCGGACCAGGTTTTACGCATTGTTCAGGATAATGATGCATTCATACGGGAAGGGGTACCTGTTTTGCGGATTGTTGCCATTGCCATTTTACTGATGAGTTTTTCTACCATCTGGCTCAATGCGGTTACCGGAACGGGTAATACCAGAACCAACCTTGGTATAGAGTTTATTACAATCATTCTCTATTCATTCTACATTTATTTTGTCCTCGAAAAATGGAATTTGGATATTACCTATGGCTGGATGTCTGAATGGCTTTACTGGCTGAGCATGTTTAGCATGTCTTATTTCTATATGAGAAGCGGGAGATGGCGGAAAAAAGAAATTTAACCGCTAAGAAATGATGTTTGGCACTTTATTCTCTGGGTGCCCCGGTTTGTGTCTTCACGAACCGGAAAACATAATTTTTTCGATGATGGTTCGTGCGGACAAGAACCATGGCAACCGTTAACCCCCGGTTCGTGAATACACAAACCATGGAGCCTAATAAAAACCTCGTTTTCAGTTTGCAAACTTTGGAGAAAAGAAATTTAACCGCGAAAAAACAAAGAATAAAAAAAGCAGGACTTTCATCCTGCTTTTAAAAACTATAATGTCATTTTAATCTGCTTGTTGTTCTTTAGATGGTTTTTTCTTGTTGCTTTTCGGCGCAATCACCATCAGCATTCTTTTACCTTCCAGTTTAGGGAGTCCTTCAACCTGGCCAACTTCGGCAAGACGCTCGGCAAATTTCAATAAAACCAATTCGCCTCTTTCTTTGAACATGATC
>JAHEEX010000093.1 GCA_024640465.1 Sphingobacteriales bacterium
AAAAACGGATAACAATGGCTAAAGAGACCTTCAAGAGGGACAAACCCCACGTAAACGTTGGTACTATTGGTCACGTAGATCACGGTAAAACTACGTTGACTGCCGCCATCACCAACATCCTTGCTAAGAAAGGATGGGCGGAAGAGAAGAAGTATGATGAAATTGATGCTGCGCCTGAAGAAAAAGAACGCGGTATTACCATCAATACAGCGCACGTGGAGTATCAGACGGCAAACCGTCACTATGCGCACGTGGATTGCCCGGGTCACGCCGACTATGTAAAGAACATGATCACAGGTGCTGCCCAGATGGACGGTGCTATCCTGGTTGTGGCTGCTACAGACGGCCCAATGCCCCAAACTAAAGAACACATCCTGCTTGCACGTCAGGTAGGTGTACCACAAATAGTTGTTTTCATGAACAAGGTTGACCTTGTTGATGATCCTGAACTGTTGGAACTGGTTGAAATGGAAATCCGTGAGTTGCTTACTTCATATGGTTTTGATGGTGATAATACACCAATCATCCAGGGATCTGCAACCGGAGCTCTCGCCGGAGAAGAACAGTGGGTAAAGAAAATCGACGAACTGATGGCTGCTGTGGATACATATATCCCACTTCCTCCTCGTCCGATTGATCTTCCGTTCCTGATGTCTGTAGAAGACGTTTTCACAATCACTGGTCGCGGTACTGTTGCCACTGGTCGTATTGAGCGCGGACGTATCAAAGTTGGTGAAGCTGTTGAAATCGTAGGTATGATGGAAAAACCACTGAACTCAACTTGTACAGGTGTTGAAATGTTCCGCAAATTACTGGACGAGGGTGAAGCCGGAGATAACGCAGGTCTTCTCCTCCGTGGTATTGAGAAAAAAGATATCCGCAGGGGTATGGTAATCTGCAAACCTGGATCAATCACTCCACATACCGATTTCAAAGGTGAAGTGTACGTTCTGAGCAAAGAAGAAGGCGGACGTCACACTCCATTCTTCCAGAAATACCGTCCTCAGTTCTATTTCCGTACAACAGACGTTACAGGTGAAGTAGAATTGCCGGCAGGAACAGAAATGGTTATGCCTGGTGATAACATCGGTTTGACTGTTAAACTGATCCAACCGATCGCCATGGAAAAAGGTCTGAAATTCGCGATTCGCGAAGGTGGCCGTACCGTAGGCGCCGGTCAGGTGACTGAAATTCTGAAATAAACCACTATTTCTCCAATCGGCCTCCAGAGGGCTTTTTAGGAAAAATTGGGTGTAAAAAGTATACCTTTGCAAAGTACCTGGGCATCCCCCGGGTACTTTGTTACTAAAAGATAGTTGTTAGTTGATAGTTGTTAGTTGGTAGCAAAGTCAAAGCTTATGGCTGTTACTAACAACTAACATCTACCAACTATCAACTTTTAAACGGGCATAGTTCAACGGCAGAATAGAGGTCTCCAAAACCTTCGATCTAGGTTCGAATCCTAGTGCCCGTGCTGGGGGATTAACGGATTAACCGATTTTTCTATTGGCGAATTGAAAAAGCCAATACTGTAAAATAAGTTTGGATTAATTCGATAATTCGCTGATTCGCAAATTCGTTAATTTATACTATGAGTAAAGTACAGGCATATTTCAGGGATTCTTATAAAGAAATGACGGAAAAAGTAACCTGGCCAACATGGGCACAGTTGCAACAATCAACGATGATCGTTCTCGTTGCTACGCTGTTTATTACAGCGATCGTTTGGCTAATGGACCTGGCAAGCAACAATCTTCTTAAATTTGTTTATTCCCTTTTCAAATAATGGAAACACCTATCCAACAGGAAGCCAATACACAACCGGAAGCCTCCGCACAGCACGAAACTAAATGGTACGTGCTTCGTGTGGTGAGCGGTAAAGAGAAAAAGATCAAGGAATACCTTGATAAGGATATTGCCCGTAACGATTGGGGAAAATCAATCAAACAGATATTTCTGCCAGTAGAAAAAGTGTATAAGGTTCAAAACGGGAAAAAGGTAATGCGTGAAAGGAATTTCTATCCGGGTTATGTTATGATAGAAGTAGAGAATGGAAAATTGAATGATGATGTTATCTCTACCATCAAAAATATGACCAACGTAATTCATTTCCTGGGAAAAGAGAACCCAATTGCCCTTCGGAAAGCTGAGGTAAATAAAATGCTGGGTAAAGTAGATGAATTGAGTGGTGTTGGTGGAATTGTAATGAGCGAACCTTTCATCGTAGGCGAAACCATTAAAATTATAGATGGACCATTCAACGATTTCAATGGCGTGATTGAAGAAGTAAATGATGAAAAAAAGAAATTGAAAGTAACGGTTAAGATATTTGGCCGTTCGACACCGGTTGAATTGAATTATATGCAGGTGGAAAAAATTTCCTGATCAAAATAATTAAAAGTGTTAAGTCCCGCAACTGCGGGACTTTTTTTTGCTATATTCATTGAAACGATTGTTCCAGGAAACGCCAATTATTTAACGGATGAAAAATATTTCAATCAAGGATATTGCCCAGGAAGTTGGGGTGTCAACTACAACTGTATCCTTTGTTTTAAATGGAAAAGCCAAAGAAAAAAGAATCAGTGATGATCTGAAAGAAAAGATACTTGAAACAGCAACACGCCTTAATTACAGGCCAAACCAGGTTGCACGTGGATTGCGGACAGGACAAACACATACCCTGGGGCTCATAGTTGAAGATATCTCAAATCCCTTTTTTGCCAATCTGGCCCGGTTCGTGGAGAGTGAAGCTGATAAAGCAGGATATACCGTGATGTTTTGCAGCACTGAAAATAATGATGAAAAAGCAACAAGCCTTCTTTATATGTTGCGGCACAGGCAAATGGATGGATTTATCATCATTCCAACACCGGGTCTCAAAAAAGAAGTTCAATCACTTGTGTCTGAACAAAAACCGGTAGTGTTGGTAGATCGCTATTTTCAGGACCTGGAAACCAGTTACGTTACTGTTGATAATTTTAAAGGAGCGACCGGTGGTGTAGGACTTTTAATTAAAAAGGGGTATAAAAAGATCGGATTGGTTACTGTGGATTCCATGCAGATTCAAATGATGGAAAGAGAGCGGGGTTATACTGTAAGCCTGGAAAAAAATAAGATCAAAGTTGAATCAGAATTTATTCTCCGGATACCTTATGATATGTCATATGAGAATACTGTAAAAGCTATCGAAGGGTTTTTAAAAAAGTATATAGGGATTGATGGATTGTTTTTTACAACCAACTACCTCGGGGTAGCCGGGCTGGAGTCAATTAGGTCTTTAGGTAGAAAGATACCTGGTGAAATAGGGGTGGTATGTTTCGATGATAGCGACCTTTTTCGCTTAGGATCACCTTCAATATCTGTGGTAGCTCAGCCTATCAGGGCAATAGGAGAGAAAGCTGTGGATTTAATTATCGACATGCTTGCCAGTAAAAAAATGGACCCGCAAAAAGTTGTCATTGAACCAATGATTATTGAAAGGGAATCAACCTCAAATAAAGTCATGCAATAAAAAAGCGCAGTGAATAAACACTGCGCTTTGCATTTATCTAAATTTCTATTTTAATTGTTACCAGAATCTCCTGAGTTGAATAAGTCTTTCACTTCTTCAATAGAGGTTGGAACATTACTAAAAAAATCTTTTACTTCTTCGACTGCATTTTGAACAACAGATTTTGCAGTAGCCTTCTTAGGCTTAGCTTTACTTGCAACAACCTTTTTAACTACCGCTTTTTTAACAGCTGCTTTTACAACGGCTTTTTTAACAGCTTTCTTAACGACAGCTTTTTTAGCTTTTTTTACAACCGCTTTTTTAACAGCTGCTTTTACAACGGCTTTCTTAACAGCTTTTTTAATAACAGCTTTTTTCACTGCTTTTTTAACAGCTGCTTTTTTTGCTTTCTTAACAACAGCTTTCTTAACAGCTTTTTTAATAACAGCTTTTTTCACTGCTTTTTTAACAGCTTTCTTAGCAACAACTTTCTTAGCAACAGCTTTTTTAACTGCTTTCTTGGCAGGTTTTTTAGATGCTTTGGCCATGGTAGTTAGAGTTTTTAATGGTAATAGTTTTGAAGGAAAACTTCGTTAGTGAAAATTATGAATTTAAATTCATCAAATAACGGTAAAGAAGAAAAAAAATTTTCAAACTAATTAAAGAAATGGGCAATATCAAAACGAATAACCCCTCCAAATAAGCAACAGGTCTTTTTTTGAGCTTGTCATATACATACTAAACCTAATAATTAGGATAACAATAATAGATACAAAGTAAAGAGACATCATTATCAGATTTCTATTAATAGATTTCGTGCATAAAAAAGATCCTTTTTTGATTCGCCTATTTATACGAATGAAGATTTCTTTTCGAAAAGTTGATTATTGGTTATTTAATTCATTGATTTACAAGGGAAAACCGGGATCAAAGGGGTTATAAACTAGGCATTGAAAGATATCTTCAGGATATTCAGATTTTCTTTGGGTGGAAATGGGGAAAAACTGTAATTTTGCTGCCCCAATCAAAAGTTCTTTTTTATTGAATGGATTTGGGAGTCCCGTACATACGGGACGCTATCACCAAAAAAACAATTTACAATGGCTAAAGAAATTTCAGGCTTTGTTAAGTTGCAGGTAAAAGGCGGACAGGCTAATCCTGCACCCCCCGTAGGGCCGGCACTCGGTTCAAAAGGGGTAAATATCATGGAGTTCTGCAAGCAGTTTAATGCTAGAACCCAGGATAAACCCGGTAAAGTATTGCCGGTTCTTATTACGGTCTTCACAGACAAATCTTTTGAGTTTGTCATCAAAACTCCCCCCGCTTCTGTTCAGTTGCTTGAGGCAGCTAAACTGCAAAGTGGTTCCAAAGAACCTAACCGTTCAAAAGTAGGAAAGGTTTCCTGGTCGCAGGTTGAGGTAATTGCTAAAGACAAGATGCCTGACCTGAACTGCTTCACACTGGAAAGTGCCATGAGAATGGTTGCCGGTACAGCGCGCAGTATGGGTATTACATTAGACGGTAAAGCCCCCTGGGAAAATTAATTCACACCTTAAAACCTATTAAGATGGGACTTACTAAAAAAAGAAAAGTAGCAGATACAAAAGTGGATGATAAAAAATTCTATTCACTAGCAGAAGCATCTTCCCTTGTAAAAGAGGTGAATTGTACAAAATTTGACAGCTCAGTTGACCTTCATATCCGTCTTGGAGTTGATCCCAAGAAAGCGGACCAGGCTGTTCGCGGCACCGTAACCTTACCACATGGAACAGGTAAAACCAAGAAAGTACTGGTGCTTTGTACCCCTGAGAAAGAAGAAGAAGCGCGTAATGCAGGCGCAGACTTTGTTGGCCTGGACGATTTCATCAAGAAGATCGAAGGTGGATGGACAGATATTGATGTAATTGTGGCTACACCATCAGTGATGCCTAAAATCGGTAAACTTGGTAAAGTACTGGGTCCACGTAACCTGATGCCCAATCCTAAAACCGGAACTGTAACCAATGATGTCAGCGCAGCGGTAAAAGATGTAAAAGCAGGTAAAGTGGCTTTTAAGGTTGATAAAGCAGGTATCGTTCACGCGTCTATTGGCCGTGTAAGTTTTAGCCCTGAAAAGCTTTCGGAAAACAGCCAGGAACTGTTGAATGCCCTCATTAAGGCAAAACCTTCAACAGCCAAAGGAACCTACCTGAAAAGCGTTTTCATGGCCAGTACCATGAGCCCTGCCATCGCGGTGGATACTAAAGTTTTAATTCATTAATCCAACAGGGTTAACACGTAAACCATTAAAAGCTTAATCATGAATAAGCAAGATAAAAATCAGGTTATTGAAGTACTGAAAGAGAAATTCTCACAGTACAACAATTTTTATATCACCAATACAGAATCGCTTTCCGTTGAGCAAATCTCAAAACTCCGCGGTATTTGCTTTGATAAAAAAGTGGAAATGAAGGTGGCAAAAAACACCTTGATCCGCAAAGCGCTGGAACAACTGGACGAAAGCCGTTTTAAAGGAACATTTGATTCCCTGCACGGTGTTACCGCCCTTATGTTTTCTGAGAATGCAAAAGAACCGGCCCTTATTTTATCCAGTTTCCGCAAGGAACCTAAGAATAAAGAAAAGCCGGTACTGAAAGCTGCTTTTATCGACGGAGATGTATTTGTGGGTGATAACCAACTCGCAGCACTGAAAGACCTGAAGAGCAAGCAGGATCTTATCGGCGAAATCATCGGATTGTTGCAGTCTCCTGCCAAAAATGTTATCAGCGCACTTAATGCAGGTAACAAACTGGCCGGATTGATCAAAGCACTCGAGGAAAGAGCAAACTAAAAGAAAATCGAAAAGGGAAAATCGAAAGTCGAAAATAAAGGCAAGCTCAATTGAAGTAGTTTACTTTTCTAATTGGTAGCAGGTAAAATTGAAAATCAAGATTGTATTTATTTTCAATTTTCGACTTTGAACTTTCGATTTCTCAAAAATACTTCCTGGCCCGGGAGTGATTCAATAAAGGGCAATTTTTTTAAACCCGCCGTCGGATCTATATAATGATATGAAGACGGTAAAAATTTAATAACATGGCAGATTTAAAAGCATTCGCTGAGCAACTGGTAAGCTTAAGCGTAAAAGACGTAAACGAATTAGCAAAGATTCTGAAAGATGAGTATGGCATCGAGCCAGCTGCTGCTGCTGTTGCAGTTGCTGCAGGTCCGGCCGCTGCTGCTGCTGCACCTGAAGAAAAAACTGCTTTCGACGTTGTGTTGAAGAGCGGTGGAGCCAACAAACTGGCTGTAGTGAAAATCGTTAAAGACCTTACCGGTCTTGGACTGAAAGAAGCTAAAGACCTGGTTGATGGTGCACCAAAGAACATCAAAGAAGGTGTTTCCAAAGCTGAAGCTGATGATATCTTAGCTAAGCTTAAAGAAGCTGGCGCCGAAGTAGAAGTGAAGTAATTCGCTCACATAAGTTTTGTAAAAAAACCGTTCCCCAAAGGGCGGTTTTTTTGTTTTACAGATTATCGAACTTTTTGTAATATCAATCGAAGCTGGTAATCTGAAGCCTATTCCATATTTTCTTTCCTGGTAATTATTTTCAGTAGTTATCTCAAAATTTGTCAGCTGGAACCTATCGTTATATATAACTATATTATTTTCAATCAATTATAGATTTATAACAACCACTTTTTGCGCCGGGGAAAATACCATTTGACCCCCTTAGCGTGATCTGTAGAACCCTGTTTTATCCCGATTAATAAATTTCGGCCAATTTTAAAAAAACTACAGCTTTAAACGCGGATTAAAGGGTAAAATTTATTGGAATAAAGGGCGAAATCCCTACCTTTGCGTTCCTTTAATTAGGCCTAATATCATTTTGACGTTCCAGTACAATCATAATTGATTGATAATTAACAGGTTCTATTCTTTCAAGAGTAGGGGCCTGATTGTATTGTCGTCTATATAATCTTTAAAAAGCGCTTTTTAACTTATGTCTTCAACAAAAGTGGCTCTCCCTAACAGGATGAATTTTGGCAAGGTTAAGCACCTTGCTGCAACACCAGACCTGCTCGAAATCCAGATCCAGTCGTTCAAGGATTACTTTCAGCTGGAAACCACGCCTGATAAGCGTAACAATGAAGGTTTGTTCAAAGTGTTTAAAGAGAATTTCCCGATTACAGATACGAGGAACATCTTCGTACTGGAATTTCTGGATTATTTCATTGATCCGCCCCGTTATACCATTGAAGAATGTATGGAGCGCGGACTTACTTATGCCGTGCCTCTCAAGGCCAAATTGCGCCTGAGTTGTAACGATGAGGAACACGTAGACTTCCAGACCATTGTTCAGGACGTATTCCTGGGCAATATTCCCTATATGACTCCACGGGGCACATTTGTGATCAATGGTGCAGAACGCGTTGTTGTATCCCAATTGCACCGTTCGCCAGGGGTTTTCTTTGGCCAGTCATTACACCCCAACGGAACAAAAATATATTCTGCCCGGGTTATCCCTTTCAAAGGAGCCTGGATGGAATTTGCTACAGACATCAATAACGTGATGTATGCTTATATCGACCGTAAAAAGAAATTCCCGGTAACCACATTGCTTCGCTCCATTGGGTTCGAAACAGATAAGGATATCCTGGAACTTTTTGGCATGGCCGATGAAGTGAAGACCGATAAAAAAACCTTATCCCATCACCTCGGCAAAAGACTTGCTGCACGTGTACTCCGTACATGGGTAGAAGATTTCGTTGACGAAGATTCCGGAGAAGTAGTTTCTATCGAAAGAAATGAAGTAGTTCTTGAGCGTGATACTATTTTGGATGAAGGCGCTGTAGACATGATCTCTGAGTTGAATGTAAAAAGTGTATTTATTCAGAAAGAAGAAATGAGTGGTGATTATGCCATCATTTACAACACCCTGAATAAGGATACGGCAAACTCAGAACTGGAAGCGGTTCAGCATATCTATCGCCAGCTTCGCGGTGCAGATGCTCCGGATAACGAAACTGCCCGTGGCATCATCGACAAATTATTCTTCAGTGATAAGCGTTATGACCTGGGTGAGGTTGGCCGTTATAAGATCAACCGTAAACTGAACCTGAATTATAAACTGGATCAGAAAACGCTGACAAAGGAAGATATCATTGAGATCATCAAATATCTCGTTCGCCTTACCAACGGTAAAGCAGAGATAGATGATATCGATCACCTGAGCAACCGTCGTGTTCGTACTGTAGGTGAACAACTTTACGCACAGTTTGGTGTGGGTCTGGCCAGGATGGCACGTACCATACGGGAACGTATGAACGTAAGGGATAATGAGGTATTTACACCTGTTGACCTCATCAACGCCCGTACATTATCATCCGTTATCAACTCATTCTTTGGTACTTCTCAACTGTCTCAGTTCCTCGATCAAACAAACCCGCTCAGTGAGATCACGCACAAGCGTCGTATCTCCGCGCTCGGCCCTGGTGGTCTGAGTCGTGAGCGTGCAGGCTTTGAGGTTCGTGACGTTCACTATTCGCACTACGGTCGCCTTTGCACCATTGAAACACCGGAAGGACCAAACATTGGTCTGATCTCCACACTTTGCGTTCACGCAAAAATCAATGATATGGGATTCATCGAAACTCCATATCGTAAAGTAAATGAAGGAAAAGTAAATACAAAAGAACTGACCTATCTAAGTGCAGAGGAAGAAGACCTGGCAAAAATTGCCCAGGCTAATATTCCACTGGATGAAAAAGGCATGTTCGTTGAAGAAAAAATAAAAGCACGTCAAACCGGCGACTTCCCCATCCTTGATCCGGGAGAAGTTGAATATATGGACGTAGCACCAAACCAGATCGTTGGTCTTAGTGCATCATTAATTCCGTTCCTGGAACATGATGACGCCAACCGTGCCCTGATGGGATCAAACATGCAACGTCAGGCTGTTCCGCTCATCCTGCCCGAAGCCCCGATTGTGGGTACCGGCCTGGAAGGTAAAGCAGCCCGTGATGCAAGGATCCAGATTCATGCAGATGGTGATGGTGTTGTTGAGTTTGTAGATGCAAATGAAATACATGTTCGTTATGAGCGTAACGAGTCACAAAAGCTCGTGAGCTTTGAAGACGACCTGCAGATTTATAAACTCACCAAATTCATCAAAACCAACCAGGAAACCAGCATTACCCTTCGTCCTGCTGTTGCAAAAGGGCAGCGCGTTAAAGACGGCGACTTCCTTACAGAAGGATACGCGGTTAAAAATGGTGAACTGGCTCTTGGACGTAACCTTAAAGTGGCCTTCATGCCATGGAAAGGGTACAACTTCGAGGATGCGATTGTAATTAATGAAAAAGTTGCCCGCGAAGATCTGTTTACTTCTGTTCACATTTCAGAATTTGAACTGGAAGTAAGGGATACGAAACTCGGCGAAGAAGAACTTACTCCGGATATTCCGAACGTATCAGAAGAAGCTACCAAAGACCTCGATCAGTATGGTATTATCCGTATTGGTGCAATGGTTAAAGAAGGCGATATCCTGATTGGTAAGATCACTCCAAAAGGAGAAAGTGATCCTACTCCTGAAGAGAAACTCCTTCGTGCCATCTTTGGTGATAAAGCCGGTGATGCAAAAGATGCTTCCCTGAAAGCACCGAGTGGAACTGAAGGTGTGGTTATTGGTAAGAAATTATTCCAGCGTGCAAAGAAAGATAAGAATGCTAAGGTGAGAGAAAAAGCTTCTATTGAAAAGCTTGAAAAGATCCATGAGCAAAATGAAAAAGATATACTGGAATTGCTGATCAGCAAACTTCAAACACTGGTGAAAGAAAAACCTTCCGCTGGTGTGTCAAATAACTTTGGTGAAGTACTGATTGGTAAGGGTGCTAAATTCAGCGCCAAGAACCTGGCCGGTATCGACTATCAAAACGTTAATCCACTGGGTTGGACAGGAGATGCTAAGATCGATGATGCCATCAATACACTTCTGCACAACTACAATATCAAATACAACGAAGAGTTGGGCCGTTACAAGCGTGAGAAATTCAATATCTCCATTGGTGATGAATTACCAGCCGGTGTATTGAAATTGGCTAAAGTTTACCTCGCTGTTAAACGTAAGTTGAAGGTGGGTGATAAGATGGCGGGCCGCCACGGTAATAAAGGTATCGTTGCCAAGATCGTACGTGCAGAAGATATGCCATTCCTGGAAGATGGAACCCCGGTTGACATCGTATTGAACCCATTGGGTGTACCAAGCCGTATGAACCTCGGACAGATTTATGAAACAGTTCTTGGATGGGCCGGTGAAAAACTCGGAGTTAGATTTTCAACGCCAATCTTTGATGGTGCATCTGTTGAAGAAATTAAGGAACTGGTCAATAAAGCAGGTTTGCCAAGTTATGGCCACACTTATTTGTATGATGGCGAAACCGGCGACAGGTTCCACCAGAAAGCAACAGTGGGTATCATTTATATGCTGAAACTGCACCACATGGTTGATGATAAAATGCACGCGCGTTCTATCGGACCATACAGTCTCATCACGCAGCAGCCCCTCGGTGGTAAAGCACAGTTTGGCGGACAGCGTTTTGGTGAGATGGAGGTTTGGGCACTTGAAGCATATGGTGCATCCAGCATCCTGCAGGAATTACTCACACTTAAATCTGATGATATCATCGGAAGAGCTAAGACCTACGAAGCCATTGTTAAGGGTGATAATATACCACGTGCAGGTATTCCTGAATCATTCAATGTACTTGTACATGAACTGAGAGGCCTGGGTCTGGATCTGAAATTTGATAACTAAGCTTACAATTAGAAAATAGGAAAGCCACCTTAACGGGTGGCTTTTTTCATATTATTCTTCGGTGCAATATTTTGATTAAATTGTTCAGGTTCATTGAACTTATTAGCTTTATCAACAACAAAATCAAAATAGCACCATGGTAAACATGTCCCTTTTCGATCAGATGGAAGCCTATATGATAGCAGGTCTTTTATTCGTGATCATGATTCTGGCTTTCCTGGCAGGCAATTGGATCCGGCGGAATAAAGAGCGGAAAGGCAAAGTACCAGAAGATAAAAGCATTGGTGCGCTGGAAGGATCATTATTAGGATTGCTGGCTTTATTACTATCTTTTACCTTCAGTATGTCGAGCAGCAGGCACGACAGGAGGGTAAATATTATCATTGAAGAAGCGAATGATATAGGAACGGCTGTTTTAAGGGCAGATCTTTACCCAGACAGTATCAGGCAGGCGTTCAGAAAAGATTTTGAAGCCTACCTGGAAACCAGAATAGCTTTTTATACTGCAAAAGCTGAATGGAATGCCATAAACAAGTCGCTTAATGATGCGCAAGTATTGCAGGCATCCCTTTGGGAAAGGGCCAGCAGCCTCGGCAGAGATAAAGAAAACCTGCATCGAACGGCTCAAATGATTCCTGCATTAAATGCCATGTTTGATATAACTACAACCCGTAGTGCGGCAACACTGGATAAAGTACCGGCTGTTATTTATTACCTCTTGTTCATAATATGTTTAACTGCAGCCCTGATGGTGGGTTATTCCGGGGGCTTAAAGCCGGATTGGACAATGGTTTTATGTTTTTCCCTGATGATATCTTTGACTGTATATCTAATCATTGATCTTGACCGTCCCAGGAGAGGTGTGATTACAATGGATACGGCAAATAGCCAAATTGTCAAGCTTAGGGAAATGTTTAACAACAAGTAAAAGTTTATTTCCAAGGCAACTTGCAACCAGGATCTGCTGCCTTACATTTTAGGTGAAGGATAATCAGGGATATTTAATCCTGTAATAAAATTATGTTCCGCAACCAGCATTTCATTCATTTTCACCGGCCTTAAAATACCGCTTCCGCCCCTGTTTGGTAATTTCTTTCTTTCAGCAGTCGTTAGTTTTTTATCATCATCAAAAACCAATTCATCAGTATAATATTCATTTGGTAATACTGGTTCCTTAATGGAAATATGAATATGAGCCGGTATGTTTCTTCCTGGGTAAGGCATGGGTTTGATTGTATATATTTCATACCTGCCCTGTGCATCAGATTTTACCCAACCTCTTATATGGCCATGTCTTTCAGCTTTCTTATTCATTTCCGGAGAAGGAGAATACAAGCCATTGTTGTCTGTTTGCCAGTAGTAAATGATCACATCTTTAGCGGGTGTTTTTCCATCCGGTTTCAAAACAATACCGGTGACCAATAATTTCTCACCCGGCTCAAACCAGCCGGCACTGGTATCCACAGAAGAAATGTTTTTCGGCATTCCTTCATACATCAGTTCACAACCCTCGCAGCCACCACCAATTATCTTTTGTGTTTGGATATTGTTATCACTGGTTTTCTCTTTTTCTTTAACCTGGCCGTTGCAGGATGACCAAAGTATAATTGCAGTGAATGAGAAAAAAACGACAAACTTGTCTTTAGCCTTTTTCATTTTCTGAAAGTTGTGACAGAAAGGTAAAAAAGACTTTTATTTTGTATTTGTTAAAATTTTTAAGTGGAGAACCTGAATGTGCTAAAGCTTAATGGCTGATCAATACGTAAAAATATTTTTTATTTCGTCACTGATCCGCTTCGGTCTTTGTGTTTTGGCGTCAATCAGGCACCAGGTTGTTCTTGCTTTTGCCAGGAGTTTATCAGCCTGGTTATATATTTCCACGATGCGTATTGATTTAACTCCTTCAGATGCTTCCACCCAGGTTAGGGCATATAAATCATCAGTAAGTTTGGTAGACTGATAGTAATCAATTTCATGACGGATCACCACCCAGGCCAGTTCTTTTCTTTCTGATTTTGAAGTGAGGCTGTTCCAATGTGCTTCCGCTGCTTCCTGCACCCAGCGCAGGTAAACCACATTGTTCACATGTCCCAAACTGTCGATATCAGAAGATATTGTTTGGAGAGTGTGTCTGAATTTTTTAAGATATGTATCTGT
>JAHEEX010000265.1 GCA_024640465.1 Sphingobacteriales bacterium
CCTGAATCCAAGCTTCCAGGAAGCAAATTTCATTTCTATCTGAAACGCATAACCGACAAAAGTAATTTCATCGAGGTTGATGGTGGAAAGCACTTCGTTTTTATAACACATAAAACCCGCGGTGGGATCTTTCACCGGCATCCAGGTAATGAGCCTGGTATATAATGCACCGCCTTTGGATAACATATTCCGGTCCCATGGCCAGTTCTCCACAGCCCCGCCTTTAACATAGCGTGATCCCACAGAAACATCGGCCCCTTCAAATTTGCAGGCATGATATAATCTTTCGAGGTCTTTGGGGTTATGGGAGAAATCGGCATCCATTTCAAAAATGTACTGGTACCTGTTGGCCAGCGCCCATTTGAATCCATGGATATACGCCGTACCCAATCCAAGCTTACCCTTTCTCTCTTCCAGGAAAAGCTGTCCGGGATATTTTTGCTGGAGAGAACGAACAATATCGCCTGTTCCATCCGGGGAACTGTCGTCAACAACCAGGATATGATATCCCTGGTTCAAATTAAAAACAACCTCCGTAATGGCGGTTATATTTTCCTTTTCGTTATACGTTGGTATGACAACCAGTTTTTCCAATAGAATGGGTTTAAAATGGGATATCAAAAATACAGGATCGCCAATTATTGATGGGCAAAGCCGTCCTCTTCGGTTAAGCTTATGCCTTTTTTAACATGATCCGGTTAAATATCTCTGAAAGCTTTTGTTTGGTATGCATCGGAAAATCTCCCTTCATCATCCAGTCGTAATACTGGGGTTCAGACCTCAGCACATCGGCAACCGGGCGGCCCTTATGCTTACCGAAGTTAAATACTTCGACGCCTTTTTCCATCACAAACCTGCGGGCAAAGTCCACCATTTGTTCATCACCCAGGTATTGAATAACTGAATCCACTGTATTGCCCAGTTGCGGATATTTGGCCAGTTGCGCTTCAAATACTTCATATGTAGCGGCTGCATCAGCTTCTGCACTATGGGCATCTTCAAGGGTCTGGTTGCAATAGAATTTATATGCGGCTGCCAGTGTCCGCGGCTCAAGCAAATGGAAAATCTTTTGTACATCGAGCATCTTCCGGTCAGCAATATCAAATTCAAGACCGGAGCGCAGGAACTCCTCCATGAGCAGGGGCCAGTCGAAACGGTTGGAATTATACCCGGCAAAATCACAATTATCCAGGAACTGCTTTGTTTCGTTGGCTATTTCTTTAAAAGTAGGCGCATCCTTAACCATATCATCTGTGATGCCATGAATGGCCGAAACTACGGCTGGAATCTTCATCTGTGGGTTGATCAGGCGCCTTTTACGGACCTGGGATCCGTCTGGCATGATCTTCACAATGGCCAGTTCAACAATACGGTCGGACGAGAGGTTGATGCCTGTGGTTTCCAGGTCAAGAAATGCTATTGGCCGCTTTAACTGCAGGTTCATTGGGGGAAAATAAAGTGTAAACCGTAAATATCGGCAATTCCATTCAACTTATTCGATTAATTGAAGGCTACTTTCACACTTGTATTCCACAATAGGAAAATTTGATACGGGCTAAAAAACTGTCTTTTAATAGTTTAGAAGGTATGAAAAATCGCTGTGTTAATTTTTGGACAAAAGGCTTGCATATTTGGGAGAGAATGCGTTACTTTGATTTCTCCTTCGAGCTATTCTCCGATACCTATTAATGCTTTCGTGGTCCGACTCCCTTGAACAGGCCAATTTACGGTCAATCATTTGCCGTCTACTGTGCCTTTTTTCACTTTAAATACCACAATAATGAAACGTTTAGCATTAATCCTTGTACTGATGATCACTACAACTTTAGTGATGACTTCCTGTTCTGCATCTAAAGCATCTTCTAAGAGCGGATGTAAGACTACACAAGGCATGATCGGTTACAGATAACTGTTCCTGTCCGAATATAAACTTATAAGTTACCCTGCATAGGGTAACTTTTTTTTTAAAATACATCAACCGCTAAGCCACAAAGGCCGCTAAGTATTCATTTTCGATTTTCCAACTCACCCCCTTCCCCCTCTCTTGAAAGAGATGGGTGACTCTCTGCAATTTTTATCATTTATTTCAATTAGTACTTAATGCTCAGAACTGACATTCTTGACCACAGAAGAATAAGGCTGTGAATTTGCACCTGTAAACTTTTTTTAGGACGAGTCACCGAGAGGCACCCCCTCTATTTTAAGAGAGGGGGCTGGCGGGTGAGTTTGACTACAGATAGCCACAAAGGCCGCTATATATTGATTTTCGATTTTCGACTTTCCACTTTCGATTTCTCCTCATCCCCCACTCGTTCGCCCATCCCTCACCGTTACCTTCTTCTTTCCTGCATTCTTTTTCTCCCAGTCTTCCACCGCCTTTGGTTTTGGCGTTGCTTTTGCCGGATCACCGCTCACGGGCTGTGTTGCTGCACCACCACCTGCTTTCTCTTTCTGTCCATAAACCCAAAATTCCGTTTTCAGGATCATGCCCGTGGCAGGATCATAAAATTTCCAGCTGCCATTTTTCACCTCTGCTGCTTCATGCTTGATGATCTTGGAAGTGGTAACCATGGGATTATTCAGGTCCGGTACATCGATGGTATCATATGGATTTTCCGGGTTCACTGCTTTCCAGCTTTCTTCGCGAAGCAGGTCGCCCAGCATGGTAAAATACTGCTGCTTGCCATCCCGGTTGCCCCATTTATAAAATTCAATGGCTAAAATATCACCCTGGAGATTATACCGGCGCCAGGGGCCTTCCTTTTTATCATCAACAAATATCCCTTCTTCCTCATATCCCGGTTCACCCCTTAATTCCTCTGTTCTTATCACCCACTTCCCCTGCTTTAGATTTTTCTTATCGACACAATTAATGGTATCTCCGTTTACGGATAACTGGTAGCTTGTCCATAACTGGGCCTGGGTAAGCATTCCCGTCAAAAAAAATAAGCAGAATAAAATACTGTTTTTCATGTTCTCCTTTTTTGGAGGTTAAGCACTAATTTGCAGGAATGGTATATTCAAAAACCCTGCCTGATATGCACACTAAATTAACGCTATTCTCCTGCTTTAGGTATGTAAGCCTTTGGTTTATAGCCCTTGTTATCTTTACCGCTAGCCTGCCGCTGCAGGCGCAGGTGCAACCAACACCAGCTAATGAAAGATGGAACAGCCTTTCCCAAAGAACAGCCCTGGAAGAAAAATCTTTGTTAAAAGATGTTTCTTTCCGGAATATCGGCCCCAGTATCATGAGCGGCCGGGTAGACGACCTTGAAGTTAACCCCGCCGATCCGGCTGAATTTTATGTGGCTTATGCAACAGGCGGACTTTGGTATACCAGCAATAACGGTCAGAGTTTTACGCCCATTTTCGACAGCGAACTGGTAATAGGGATTGGTGATATTGCCGTAAACTGGAAAACCCGTGAAATTTGGGTCGGAACCGGCGAAGTGAATGGCAGCCGCTCCTCCTATGCCGGCATTGGTGTGTATAAGAGCAAGGACAACGGAAAAAGCTGGGAATACCTGGGCCTGCCAGAATCACATCATATTGGCAAGATCCAGCTGCATCCAACAGACCCGTTAAAGGCATGGGTGGCGGTTTTGGGCTCTTTATATTCTCCCAATAAAAACAGGGGTATCTATAAGACCTCCGACGGCGGTAAAACATGGAAACAAACTTTATTTATTGATGATAACACAGGTGCGGTTGAAATGGAGATGCATCCAACCAATCCGGATATCCTTTATGCCGGTGCCTGGCACCGCGTTAGAAGTTCCTGGAATTTTGAAGAAGGCGGTAAAACATCCGGCATCTTCAAAAGCACCAATGGCGGCGATAGCTGGACGCTTATTTCGAAAGCCGGTTCCGGATTTCCACAGGGGGATGGCATTGGCAGGATTGGCCTGGCTGTTTCCGCAGCAAAACCAAATATGGTGTATGCTATCGTGGATAATTATAACCTGAAACCGGATACCGCTCAAAGAGACACGAGCAGACTGGCTGTCAACGATTTTAAATCGATATCCAAAGAGGAGTTTGACAAATTAAATGATGCACAACTGGATCGATTCCTGCGTAGTAATGGATTACAGGGATTGTATACGGCTGCATCGATCAAAGAAAAAGTAAAGTCCGGGCAGGTTCAGCCAACCGCTTTGTATAAATACTTATACGAAGAAGGCGCAGGGCCTGCAGCCAACCAGATCTATGGGGCAGAGATTTACCGTAGCGATGATGAAGGGATCACCTGGAAAAAGACCCATGAAAAACCACTCACACTATACAATACGTATGGATATTATTTCGGAAAGATATTTGCATCTGCCACCAACGAAAATAAAATAGTGATCCTGGGATTCAGTGCCGATATTTCCACAGACGGCGGCCGTACGTTTTCGGTTATGGATAAGGGTAATACACATGCCGACTGGCACGCCCTTTGGATCAATCCTGCTAAAGACGCCCATATGATTGCGGGTAACGACGGCGGTTGTAATATCACCTATGATAATGGCAAGAACTGGTTCAAGGCAAACAGCCCGTCGGTAGGCCAGTATTATGCCATTGCTGTTGACAATGATAAGCCCTATAACATTTATGGTGGATTGCAGGACAATGGTTCCTGGTACGGGCCATCAACGAATAAAGAAG